>NZ_CEXQWX010000203.1:0-10080 GCF_982718395.1 Carboxylicivirga sp. | reverse complement strand
CACTTAAATAACATTGCTTTAACTCATCTTCAGGAAGATTAAATAATCTTGAAATAGTTTTTATTATTTCAGGAACTCTTTTTTTAGGAAAATTATTTTCATTCTCAATTCTACTCAAAACGGAAACATCAACATCAAGCTCATGAGCCAATTTACGTTGTGGCCAATTTTCCTTTTCCCGAAGTTCTTTGATTAACTCTCCAAAGGTTTTCATGCAGCCAATTTATTGATAAAATTCGTATTGATAAAATTTATCAAGTTTTATTTTATCAATAATCTTTCATGATAACTCTTATTTTTTCTATAAGCAACTCTGGATCAGACTTTATTTCGCATTCCCAAAAAACGAAAACCTTCCACCCTATCTCACGAAGTGTGAAAATCTTTCTTTTGTCCCGATTAACATTTCTCTCAAATTTTTTTTTCCAAAATTCAGTGTTTGATTTAGGTAATGGTAGATCACATTTAGGACACCTATGCCAATAACACCCATTGATGAATATTGCTATTTTCTTTCCGGCGAAAGCAATATCTGGCTTACCTTCAACTTTTTTCCAATGTAATCTATAACCTCTTATTCCATTATACCATAACAACTTCCTGAAAATAACTTCAGGTTTAGTGTTCTTCGCTCTAATGGAACTCATCACTTTTGAAGCCAACTCTGAAGAAGGTATTGGAGAACGTTTATCTCTTATATATTCCTTCTTATCATCAAGTTTCATCATGGCCTATTACCTATTGGAGAGGCAGAAGAAATATTCTGAATCGATGTATTTGCCAAGCAAGAATTAACAACCCGGTATAAATTATCAGATTTTCCTTGTCCAGTGATATCCTTTACAGTATTGAAAGCTGATTGAGAGACATTTATGACAGTTGTATTATTATCTGGTTTTATACCTATCATTAGTATTGGTAAAGTAATCGAAAGGTCAGCAGAGGGGAGCTCTTTAATACATCTCTCATAATACGTAACATTCGAATCAATTCTTTTAGCTAGTTCATGAAAAGGAACTATACACAATCCCATGTCTACCATATTTTGTGAGTAGGCTGTTTGAAATTTAAAAACATCAGAATACCATCTGGACATATTGCCAAATTGAACTTCGGATTGTATCGAAAGGTTATTAAATGCCTTCCTAAAATCAGCTTTCAAACTGGAGCCAGGAATCGATGTTGCATTTGGATGAAAGTCCCAGTTATTTAGACATGCAAATTTAACATCGAAATAAGCATTCAGTAATTGCTGTACTACATCTAATCTAGGATTCTTAGCTGATTTATTCGGCCAGGTATACAATGGACAATCTCTTATGATCCGAGTAATCTCATTTATCGCAACCGAATAATTAGGATGCTCAATTATTTCCTCAGCAAACCTGTAACTATAAATCTCGAAATCCATTATTCTGTTATTCTTTCTTTTTCTATTCCAATTAATATACAAGGGCATGGATCTCCTACACCTCTATCCACTCTTTGAATAAGTTTACTCATATGTGTAGTTGAAGTACCATACTTAGAACTACATAAATACTTTGCAATTGAGTTAATCGAATTTTCTTTATCCAATTCAATAAACTCTTGAATTCTTGTTTCAGCTTTTTGAGAAAGATTTAAAGCCTTTGATAGATCATCTTTTGAGTATGGATAAATACTGCTAAGATACCTTTTATAAACATCGAGTAATTCAACTTGTAAAGTTTGCCCTCTCGTAATAATTATTCCTAAAGCTAACTCTCCAACTTGATGAAGTTTTCTGAAATTTTCGAGATCTCGATCAAAGAACGGATCTTTAGTATTCCATTCAATTTCCAATCCAATATTTCCTTTCACAAATTCTTTGTAATGATCTATTTTGTGGCTTTCCGATGTTAATACCTTATCTTTAACTTTATGCTCATTTTCAATTTTAACTTCAATCCAGTCATATTCATAGAGTTTGTCTCTAAGACTTTTTGCAATTGAACTTAGACTACCACCTGCAGACATTAATTGAGTTTCCGTAAACTTAAATCTATTCAATACTTCAGATAATTCACTTACAGCTTCTTGAAAATGATCTTTTATAATTGAGTCGGCAAAACGAGTAAAGTAAATCTCATACCCATCAATATTTATTACATCTGAATTTTCGTAAAAATTGCTAGTCATTTCATTAGTTTTCTGACTTTAACCTTAGTTCCCTACAAATTGTATTTAGCACTTCGCATGGATCAACATCAATTGCTAAAGCAATCAAATACAATTCATCAACTCTTAATTTTGTACTAGTATTATTAGACAATTCACTAAGCCTTGTTTTACTAATACCAGTCTTTCTGGCAACGTCAGAGCGATTAACTGATTTCCTTGCAAGATATAATCCTAACTCGGTCATTTGATCTGATTTTAAGAACACAAATTTACCGAATCAGACATCTTTTCCCGAAAAAAATGAACTTCTATTTTGGAAACTGTCCGACTATCAGCGTATTTGATCCGATAATCGGAATTATTTATTCCAAAAACAAACAAATGAGGCATTATACATATACATAAATCTCAATGTGAACAAATAATGTAAACACAACGAAAACCATAATCTAATGCATAACCTGTGATAAATTCATGAATTGGGTAGATATCTAACAATGGAAAATGATTACAAAAACAAAATGTATCACCTAATAACAAAGGAGGTGTTATGAGTCATTTATGACGCCTATTATCATCGTCTAATAATTGTCGTAATTTAGAGTAATGAAAAAAATAAAGAAGATAGGTATTCTCTCCTTTGCTAAATTCCAAGCTGTCCTGGGTGTACTTATTGGCTTAGTTTGCGGCATTCTGTATTCATTTGGCGGATTAATCATAGATGCAATTGTAACTATTGGATGGATGACTTCAACAGAAACACCAGGATTAAGTTATGGAACAGTGTTGGCATTTGGAGCACTAATTGGTATGCCAATTATATTTGCAGGTGCTGGGTTTTTATTAGGGATCGTTGAGGCTATTCTTTATAATATCTTTGCAAAATGGTTTGGTGGGCTAAAAATAGACTTTAAGCAAAAAGATTAACCTCACTCGTCGGAGTTTGTAATTTCTTCACTTCATAAAGTAGCTTTCAACCATTACTTCTCTCCCATTCCACCAAGCTAATTGCATTTAAAAATTCCTTTTCCAACTCAAGCCGTTGAGGCTTCACCTTTTTGCCTCCAGCTCAAAAAGGTGAGAAAAAAGCCGCCGACTAAAGCACTCGTTTACCCATTATGGCATCGTTACGGGAAAAATTTAAAGATTTACAGCTTGATATCAAATTTTTCAATCCTCCACTTATGCCAATGGGTACCCAAACTACGTTGCTCATGTCGGTAAAATGTACCAGATATAACGCAGCAACATTAAATGCAATTGCCCAGCCATTCCACATAGCTATAATGCATTAACTCAAAACCCTTATCTTGCGGAATAATTTGCATCCAATGTATATTAATCTGCATACGCATCATCCAGATAAGAATCATGACGGTATTGAAGTCGTTAATGTGGATATTCATTCGAAGCCTGATCAGCCTCCTCCACTCTATTCGGCAGGCATTCACCCTTGGTATGTTGGTGAAAGCAGTGATGTAGAGTTAAAAAAGCTTAGAAACCTTGTATATGATGAGCGTCTTGTTGCTATTGGTGAATGTGGTTTGGATAAGTTAAAAGGTCCGGCATTGGATGTGCAAACGGAGTTTTTCAAGACTCAGATTAAACTTTCAGAAGAACTTCACTTACCTTTAATAATTCATTGTGTAAAAGCCTATTCTGACATTATCAAACTACGTAAAGATTTTCTCCCCAAACAAGCCTGGATATTTCATGGTTTTAATGCCTCAAAGGAAACTGCGGAGCAAGCCCTAAGGCATGACTTTTACTTCTCGTTTGGTAAGGCATTGCTTAATGATCGATCAAAAGCCTGCCAGGTATTACCCTTTATTCCAACCAATCGGCTATTTTTGGAAACTGATGACGATCCTCAATTGAGCATCTCATCTGTTTACCGTAAATCTTCAGAATTACTTAATATTGAAGAATCCCAATTACAAGTAATTATTAAAAATAACTTTAAGTATCTATTCAATGTCGATTGAAAGCATTATCAATCCCCTTAACACCGACTGGACCACCTGGGGGCTAACTGTTCTTGGTGCCTTTTGTGTAGGTATTTCAAAAAGTGGATTGAAAGGCATGTCCATGTTTGTAATTCCTTTATTGGCACATTTGTATGGTGGTAAAGCATCAGCCGGTTTGCTTTTACCTTTTTTATTAATGGGTGATTTAATGGCACTTAGATTTTTTTATAAGAAGGGAAAGATTAAGTTAATACTACAATTGATTCCATGGGCGGCTATTGGTATTTTGGTAGCGGTTTTCGTCGGCAAACAAATCAACGATACCCAGTTTAAGCATACCATGGGTGCAGCTATTTTAATTTGCCTTGGCCTGTTGCTTTTTAATGAGCTTAAGGGCAAAAAAGACGTTTCCTCTTCAAAAATATTTAGCGGATCGCTGGGGCTGATGGGAGGTTTTGCCACCATGATTGGTAATGCTGCGGGACCAATTTTTAACCTATACTTGTTATCAATGCGCCTGCCTAAGGAGGCTTATATAGGAACTGGTGCCTGGTTTTATATGATATTAAATTCAAGTAAAATCCCTTTTCATATTTTTAGCTGGCAAACTATAACCTGGCAAAGTATACAATTAAATCTTGTGCTGTTCCCTGTTTTGATATCAGGCTCTTTTATTGGTAAAAAAATCGTTGGTTATATTCCCGAAAAACCATACAGATACCTGATTTATACGATTATTCTAATATCAGCTACTTTATTGTTTTTCTAATTAATACAGCATTTGTCATGTAGCCGACAAATTTCGCTTGCCTAATCGCGTATTATTGTAATATACCATCAGGTAAGCCATGAAAAGCCATCTCGTCATATTTCTATCATTTGGGTTTCTGATAAACATTGAAGCACAAACCTGTTGTTCTGGTGGGACGCCTTTAATCTCTAACCTGGGGATACAGGCTCCGGGAAGCAAAAGTCTTGGTTTACAGCTAAGCTACGACTATAATTTTCTGAATCAATTATATGATGGTTCAAGTCGTTTAGACGACGATAGCCGGGAACGCATCACCCAAACGATGTTTTTACAACTTATATATGGGATCAATGAAAAGTGGTCGATTAACCTTTTAACTTCCTACGTCAAACAAGAACGAGTAATCATCAGTAACATCGGCACCAATAAAGAGGAATCCAATGGCCTTGGTGACCTGATACTATTGGCACAATATACCCCCATAAAAAACCTGAAACGTTCATTAACCATTGCTGCAGGGCCAAAACTACCAACCGGTAAGTTTGACGCGGTTGATAAGGAATTTGGTATCGTTCTTTCACCCGATCTTCAACCCGGAAGTGGTTCTTTGGATGCAATTATCGGATTAGCTTATACTGAATCACACCTGTTTAAAACACCCGGACTCAATTACCTCGTCAATGCCGGATTCCGCTATACCACACCGGCAGAGCGTTTTGAAGGAGATTTTGATTATCGATTTGGAAATGAATTACTCCTTAACAACGGATTAAGCTACACCAAGGCCTTCTCAAAATTCAGCCTGACGCCTTCTGCTTTTATCAGTTATCGTCATACGCGTGAAGATAAGGCAGATGGAGATTTTGTAGCAGGTACCGGCGGACACTGGCTTAATCTGCTTCCCGGCATTAATGTGGAACCATGGGCTAAGTGGTCGTTTTTTATATCCGGCGAAATTCCTCTCTACCGGCACCTCAACGGAACACAACTAACAACAACATATCGTCTCAACATTGGATTAAACTTTAAAATACTCTAGTTATGATGGGATTTATTAAACTAACAGCTTTGGTTGTTCTGATGGGCTCCTGCAGCAAATCAGACTCAGACGACGGCTTGCCTTCAGCAGGCTTGCCAAAAAATAAAACAGACAAGGTGGTGGTGATTGAAGACTCATTTAACGGGAAAGACATAGTATTGGCCGGTAATGTGGCCGACCTGTACATCGTGTCTTTTGAACGACGCTTAAATGGTACTAAATTAAACTTTACACCGCTTCAGGATGAACTACCCAATATTATGGAGGACAATGAAGGAAATACATGGGATATTTTTGGCTTTGCCACCAGTGGACCTCGTGAAGGAAACCGGCTTAAACCAACTCAATCATTGATGGGGTATTGGTTTTCGTTCGGCACCTTTTACCCGGGAATCGAAATTTATCCTTTAGCTGATAAAGGTGAATTTGAAGGGGAAAAGATCGTGGGAACCGGCACATGGCTGGTACCTCAAAATGAAGTTAGATCAGGAGGAGTTGGTCGCGACGGCATACCAGCTGTGGATAACCCACGTTTCGATTCCTCTTCTTCGGTTTCCTTCTTATCAGATAATGACATTGTGGTTGGTTATAAAAATGGTGACAAAACAAAAGCTTATCCACATGATGTGTTAGACTGGCACGAGATAGTTAATGATCAACTCTCGGGCACTAATTATGCTATAATCTATTGCCCTTTAACCGGGACAGCAACAGCATGGGACCGTAATTTAAGCGGAACGATGACCACCTTTGGTGTTTCTGGCTTGCTATACAACACCAATATTATTCCATACGACCGAACAAGCAGCTCCAACTGGTCACAACTGTTCAACAAATCAATAAGTGGATTATATGTTGGTCAGGTACCGCGAAATTACATGGTGCTTGAAACCAAATGGTCAACCTGGAGAAAGTTGTATCCGGCATCGGAAGTCATGAATTTCAATACCGGTCATTCGCGTAATTATGGCACCTATCCATATAACAATTACAAAAACGATAAAAGCCTGATATTTCCGGTTAAGTATCATGATCTCAGACTGCACGAAAAGGAACGTGTTCATGCGGTAATTGTCAATGGTAAAGCCAGGGCTTATCGTTTTGAAAGCTTTGTGTCGGAATGATGATTACAAGAAGTTACAAGCAATCATGGATATTCAGTATAATCAGCCTCTTTCCGGTTCTGATCTTCCATGAACAATTGACTTTGAACCTGACAAGCATCGCCCAGATTACTTTGCTTTTATTAGGCTTATTGATGATATTTCACCTTATCAATAAACACCTTTCACGAAGGCTAAACTGGTTACGATACTGTCTCTTTCCGGCATTATTTGTTGCCTATGAATATCTGGTTATGTGTATGCCGAATAGTTGGTGTCTGTTTAAATATCAGAATGCACCACTTTCAGATGTAATATTTCTTGTATTTGCATGTCTGTCAGGAATAATGCTTGCTTTTGCACAACGGAGAAAACCATTAACCATAGTCGAATTACATTCTGAAAAAATAGGAGATTGAATTAAACCCGCAATATGCATTGGAAAATCCGGGTTAAACGGTCGACAAAACGGAGTCACCGTCGGAGTCGAAATGACAAGTTCCATCATCATGCCGTCTGACATTTCGGCTCCTTTTAATACATATTCAATAGTAACCAAAGATTCGCAAGTTTTTCTGTTTCCCGCTGATTACGCAAGACTTGTCCCTCAACAACAGGATTATCGCAGATTTTTATTCACCCAAATGAGTGAATGCACTTTCAGTGATAATCCGCGATATCTGCATGCAAAATTAAGGATTAAACCGAAACGTTTCGAATAATGATCTTTTTACGATTGTAGTTAATTACCCCTGACTGTTCCATTTTAGCAAGTATGGAACTGGCTGTTTGCCGGGTTGTAGCTGCCAGACTGGCTATTTCGTGATGTTTCAACCTAAGCGGAATCTCGATACCGGTATCACAGGTTTTACCGTAATCCTCTTTTAATTCGTTCAGCACCGACTTAATTCGATCCTCAGCCGATTTAAACCACATGCGTTCTAATCGTGTCCGAATACGTTTTAGCCTGAAACCTAACAGCTTTGTCACTTCGAGGGTTAAAAGCGGATTGTTTTTCAATATCCTTTCAAACTGGTCGATGCCCACCTGGCAAATAGTAGCGTCTTCGGTTACTATGGCGTAACTTTCCCTTGTCTTCTCCCCTGCCAATGCCAACTCGCCAAATATCTGACCAGGATGAAGCAAGGCATGAATTAATTCACGACCATCTTCCGAGTAAGAAACAATCTTAACCCTTCCTTCTTTTAGAAAATAGATTTTAGAAGATAAATCATGAGGCAGATACACCGATTCGTCCCGCTTAACCAATTTCATTATAGAGCATTGACTCAGCTCCATTTTCTCCTCTTTTGACATCACTTTCAGAAAGTTGAAATTGTCAAAATACCATAGTTTCGAACCGTATTCTGCTTCCATCTTTACAATATCAATTAAACCATCTAAAGCTTAGTCGCTTAGACATCCAAATCCTTTCAAAAAAATTAAAATAATCAATATGCTACGAGATACACTATTATTTTAATAGTTGCTATCTGACTGATTGACTGTTAGCCGAACTCAAATATATTGTAAGTGCTGCCTTTTGTCATTTAAATTATAAGTTGATTATTGTACCTTTACGAGCAGATATAGAAAAATTACAATTGTACTAAATCATACCGAAATGAACGATATCAATTGGAGTGACTTGTCATTCAGTTATATGAAGACAGACTACAATGTTAGGTGCTATTACCGCGACGGTAAATGGGGCGAATTGGAAGTACATTCTTCTGATCAGGTTAGCATCCACATGGCTGCAACAGGTTTACACTATGGCCAGGAAGCTTTTGAAGGACTGAAAGCCTTTAAAGGTAAAGATGGGAAAACCCGTCTGTTCCGTATCGAAGAAAATGCCAAACGCATGTATAATTCAGCAGTCGGCACCATGATGGCTGAAATACCTGAAGACATATTTGTCAATGCTGTTGTGAAAGCTGTTGAGCTTAACAAACGTTTCGTGCCTCCATATGAATCAGGCGCTTCTTTATATATTCGTCCGTTATTGGTTGGTACTGGTGCTAAAATTGGTGTAGCTCCAACCGATGAGTATTTGTTCATGGTGTTTGTTATGCCTGTTGGTCCATACTTCAAAGAAGGATTTAAACCGACCAACATGATGATCTCGCGTAAATATGATCGCGCTGCTCCACTTGGAACCGGCAACATCAAAGTAGGTGGCAACTATGCAGCCAGCTTACGTGCGGGTCATGAAGCTCACGACAAAGGTTATTCAGCGGTTCTTTTCCTTGACAGTAAAGAAAAAAAATACATTGACGAATGTGGTCCGGCCAACTTCTTTGGTATTAAAAACAACACATATGTAACGCCAAAGTCAGAATCCATTCTTCCATCGATTACAAATATGAGTTTGTGTCAGTTGGCTGAAGATATGGGTATGACTGTTGAACGTCGACCAATTCCTTTAGAGGAGCTTGGCTCATTTGAAGAAGCCGGTGCATGCGGAACTGCTGCGGTAATCAGCCCAATCGGTCAAATTGATGATGTTGAAGCTGGAAATTCATACGTATTCAGTAAAAACGGTGAACCAGGTGCTACATCGGAGAAGCTATACAACAAGTTACGCGCCATCCAGTATGGTGATGAGCCAGATACTCACGGATGGATAACTGTAGTTGAGTAGGACATCCAAATATTAGAGTTAAAGAATTCAGATAAGCAGAAATGGATTTCGTTTAGCGAAATCCATTTTTTTATATTTGACTTATCGGATAAATATTAATATTTTAAAATACTTCATCCGATGAGTTATTAACCTCAATCCGACATAAAACTTTAGATTCAGAGAACTTATAAGATAGTAAGGTTCATTAAATCGAACCGAGGCTATTATGCTTTTAACTACCTTTACGTCTCAATTATCAAGAATCATGACAGACTTACGAATTGAAAACCTTAATATTTTTATTGAAGAGCCCATTATTACACCAGATGAGCTCAAAAAACAATATCCGCTAACTGATAAAACTACCAAAACTATTCTTGATGGTCAAAATGCAGTTAAACGGATACTTCATAAAAAAGATAATCGACTATTAGTAGTTGTTGGGCCCTGCT
>NZ_CEXQWX010000202.1:0-10082 GCF_982718395.1 Carboxylicivirga sp. | reverse complement strand
CGTACACATCTTTAATTACCGGGTTAGCTTGTTGAGCAATCATTTCACCTTTACGCTTGTATGCATCCCACATCTTTTCGAATAGTTGTGTAGATAATTCATCTGCGCGTCCTTTCAGGAACTCTTCTTCAGCGAATGGTGACTGAGCCGAGAATATACGGATCAACTCTAATTTGAATCCTTCAAAGTCACCTGCATTCTGATATTCCTCAACTATATCAGTACAAGTATCTGCCATCATATTAGAGATATCAACCTGAATACGCTCTCCATGAAGTGCATGACGACGCTTGGTGTAAATCACCTCGCGTTGTGAGTTCATCACATCATCATACTCCAACAGGCGCTTACGAATACCAAAGTTATTCTCCTCTACCTTTTTCTGAGCACGCTCGATGGATTTGGTAATCATGCTGTGCTGAATCATTTCGCCATCTTCCAAACCAAGACGGTCCATATATTTCACGATGCGGTCTGAACCAAACAAACGCATCAAATCATCTTCCAATGAAACAAAGAACTGTGACGAACCAGGATCACCCTGACGACCTGCACGACCACGTAACTGACGGTCAACGCGACGCGATTCGTGACGCTCAGTACCAATAATGGCCAAACCTCCGGCTGCTTTCACTTCCGGAGTTAACTTAATATCGGTACCACGACCAGCCATGTTGGTAGCAATGGTCACTACTCCTGCTGTACCTGCATCGGCAACAATCTCAGCCTCACGTTGGTGCAATTTCGCATTCAGTACATTGTGCTTAATACCACGCATTTTTAAGGTACGGCTTAATAACTCAGATACTTCAACCGATGTTGTACCAACCAGCACCGGACGACCTTCTTCGACTAAGCGAATAATCTCAGCACTTACCGCATTGTATTTTTCACGCTTTGTTTTATACACGATATCTTCCATATCGTTACGCTGAATCGGACGGTTGGTAGGAATAACTACCACATCTAATTCATAGATATCCCAAAGCTCACCAGCCTCTGTTTCCGCAGTACCAGTCATACCCGACAGCTTATTATACATGCGGAAATAATTCTGTAAGGTAATGGTTGCGTAGGTTTGTGTAGCCGCCTCAACTGTTACACGTTCCTTCGCTTCAATAGCCTGGTGAAGCCCATCTGAATAACGGCGGCCTTCCATGATACGACCTGTCTGCTCATCAACAATCTTTACTTTGTTGTCCATCACCACATACTCTACATCTTTCTCGAATAAAGTATAAGCTTTTAATAGCTGGTTGATGGTATGAACACGCTCCGACTTAATGGAGAAATTCTGAAGAATCTCATCTTTCTTCTTGGTACGCTCCTCTTCGGGCATTGTTTCTTTTTCAAGAGCTGCAATATCAGAACCCACATCAGGCAATACGAAGAAGTTTGGATCTTCGGCCGAACCGGTAATCAAATCCAAACCTTTATCGGTTAACTCAATCGAATTGTTTTTCTCATCAATAACAAAGTAAAGCGGATCAGTAACAATGTGCATATTCTTACTATTCTCCTGCATGTAGAAATTCTCTGTCTTCAACATGCTGGCCTTTACTCCCACCTCACTTAAGAATTTAATGATCGCTTTATTCTTAGGCAAACCTTTAAATGCACGAAGCAATAATAACGAACCCTCTTCCTGCTCTTTTTTATCTGATGATTTAAGTTTCTGCTTGGCATCAGCCAGTACACCTGTTACAAGTTTCTTCTGTGCCTCTACAATTTTCTCAATCTTTGGTTTTAAATCACCAAATAACTGATCATCACCCTTAGGTACAGGACCTGAAATAATCAAAGGAGTTCTGGCATCATCGATCAATACCGAGTCAACCTCGTCGACAATAGCATAGTTATGCGGACGTTGTACCAAATCATCTGGCGAAATAGCCATGTTATCGCGTAGGTAATCGAAACCAAACTCGTTGTTGGTACCAAAAGTAATATCTGCTTTATAGGCAGCACGACGTTCTGGTGAATTAGGTCTGTGCTTATCAATACAATCAACTGACAAACCGTGGAATTGGTATAATGGCCCCATCCACTCGGAGTCACGCTTAGCCAGGTAGTCATTCACGGTCACAACATGCACACCACGACCTGCTAAAGCATTCAGGAATACAGGTAAAGTAGCTACTAATGTTTTACCTTCACCGGTAGCCATCTCAGCAATTTTACCACTATGTAATACAACCCCACCAATTAACTGAACATCATAGTGGATCATGTCCCAGGTAATTTCATTACCCCCTGCAACCCATGAGTTGTAGTAAACGGCGTTATCCCCTTCTATATCTACAAAATCTTTGGTTGCCGATAAATCACGATCAAATTGTGTTGCTGCTACTTCAATTGATTCGTTCTGAGTGAAACGACGCGCTGTATCCTTAACAATAGAGAAGGCCTCAGGTAAAGCATCAGTCAAAGCTTTCTCAAGCTTTTCTGTGATATCCTTCTCAAGCTTATCAACCTCTTTATAAATCTTTTCCTTTTCGCCAACCGAAATTTCTGTTGACTCTGTTTTAGCTTTTAATTCAGCAATTTTATCCTGCTCCGCTTTAATAGCGCCCTGAATACGCTCGCGCAGTTCAACTGATTTTTGACGTAACTCATTGTGCGAAAGCTTTTCAATTTCCGGGTACACCTTTTTGATATTATTTACAAAAGGTTCTACCTCTTTCATATCTCTGTCGTACTTGTTCCCAAATAATTTGGAAATCAAACCACTTAGTGCCATATATTATAAAATATTAGATTATTAGAAATTAGATCATTAGGCAGAAGTGCCTAAAAAACACAAATTGCAGTTATGCCAAAGGGCCGGCACGTGTAATAAGTGAATATTTGTTTCGTTCTGAACAAACTGTTATTGGTTCAGTCCAGAAAACAGCTTCACATAGCTTGTTATCAGGTTCCAGTAATAAGCTACCACAATACAAGCTCAATTGCTCATCAAACGAAGGCAATGTTTGATTTGAGGTAACAACTGAGTAACTTAAACCATCAGTTGATTCAATGCCCTGATGTGGCAACTCACTCGCTTCTTTAATGGCATATTCCCAATCCAGAACTTCATTAAAGTGGGCAGTTGACAATAGCTGAAATTGCTCCAGAATAATTTCCCGAACATGATCATCAGCAAAAAATGCTGACTTTCTGTTACCGGAATCAGAAACACAGGCCGCAGTCATCAACAGGGTAACCCCAATGAGCTTTAAATATTGTGCCTCTATTTTCTGCTTTTGAATCATGCTTTGTAAAATCCGCACTAAGATAGTATTCTTATATAAGAATTAACAAGATTTAAATAAGAATTCATTTTGTACCACCTTATAATCATATGGTGATCATTAAATACATCAATTTAGGACACCTTAACTTCAGCCGTTAAAGCGAATGTAAAAAACCACATTATTGAAATTTCACCTTTAAGTTATAAGTACAAATAACGGTGACAATCGGCACATAGCGACTCTTTCCATACTTTATCGATATCGACCGGATGCTTAAACTGCAGTGAGCTATTAACTGGCGATAGCTCCTCACTTCCTTCAACTCCTTGCATCATAATTAAATGGCAGGCATTGCAGTCGCGAGTGATTTTCTGATTGTCAATACTAATATGTGAATCGTTATGACAACGAAAGCATCCATTATATTCTATATGGCCGATATGGTCGGTATAAACATCCCAACTGGCTTGCATTTCCGGAAATATATTTCGCATATAGCCTTCTTCAACACCTGCAATTGCTTTGTCAACCAAATCTTGATGTATTTGCGGATAATTACTTTGATAGAATTCACTTATGCGAGTTTGTATTGCCACTTTAGCCGATTTTTCTGTTGGATAAGGATCTTTTAAAATATCCATGGCAATCAGTTTTATTTCTGGAATGACAGGAATATCACCTGCAGCCAATCCTCTATCGACAAATTGCTGTGGCAACAAGTAATTATGTGACGGACGATTATGACAATCCATACAATCCATAACTCGTGGACTAGAAGTAGCTATGATTGATGAATCAAGTGGAGCCCAACTATCTTCATAAACAATTGTATCACCTGTTAACAGGTTAATGGATCGAACCCAGGGTATTATTTCACGGGTATCATCTTCTGCAATATATTCAATTTTTATATTTGGATTAATGTGCCAGTGAATCCCTTCGGCCAGATTATTGGCACTGTGATGACTGTTGGTTTTCATCAGTAATTGAATGTTCCACTTTGTATTAAGCGAATCAGATAAAAAATGTTGTTCCAGTTTTAAACGTGGCGTGTAGAACTTTTCAGGCCAATGACACTCTTCACAGGTTTCTTTGGCCGGTCGTAAGTTGCTGATTGGTGTCGGTATTGGGCGTGGATAAGTATTGGCTAACACAGCGTAAACCTGGTAAAGTCCAGATAATTTTGACTTAACATACCAATTAGCACCTTGTCCTACATGACATTCGACGCAAGCCACTTTGGCGTGGGATGAATTCATATAGGTTACATACTCGGGTTTCATAACACGATGACACACTTGTCCACAAAACTCAACCGACTCTGTGTAATGATAGGCTTCATAACTACCAACTGCTGTCAGGAGCATAAGAACTATAGTACCAATAACAAAAACCGCTGCAGCATTGCGATAGCGCGGATCTTTAAAATCAATCACCATCCATTTATCCGGTATCTCACCATTGCTTTTTTTTGCCTTCCTTAAAGTTCGGATCATGCCAATGGGTATTAAAAACAGACCAAAAATCATTATGGCCGGCAACAGAATAAATGAAAATAATCCCAGATACGAACTACCAGCATCGAAGAGAAAAGAAAACAAAAGGGATAAAAAAATCAATAGCAAAGCAATGGAGCTTATAATTGTACCTACAAGTGATAAAGAATTGTAGTATGATTTAGGAAGTTTCATAGCAGTAAGTTTGAATAAAAGTTAGCATTGATTCTTCAAAAAAACAATTGCCATTAAAGGTACATTTGTCAATCAAAGTGTTACCTAACATCAACAGAAGCCTACTATAACTCACATAATCAAAGCAATAAAAAAGGCCGACATATAAAAATACATCGACCTTAATATCTATAGTTTTTGAACTACTTAGCTATAAATCTCTTTCTTAGCTGATTTAAGGGTGTTGATAATCAACGATGTGATGGTCATAGGACCAACACCTCCAGGAACAGGTGTAATGTACGAGCACTTTGGTGCTACTTCATCAAACAAAACATCCCCTTTTAGTCGCCAACCTGATTTTGTATCAGTGGCTGGTACACGGGTAGTTCCCACGTCAATGACTACAGCTCCTTCTTTCACCATATCACCTTTTACAAATCCAGGTGCTCCAATGGCTGCAATGATGATATCGGCATCCAGACATAACTCTTTAAGGTTTGCAGTACGACTATGAGCAACTGTTACGGTCGCATTGCCAGGGTTGCCTTTCTGTGATAACAATACGCTCATAGGGCGACCAACAATATTGCTTCGACCAATCACAACCACATGTTTGCCGGATGTTTCTATCTCATAACGCTTCAACAACTCCATAATTCCTTGCGGTGTTGCAGAAATAAACGCTGGCATTCCTATGGTCATACGCCCAACATTAACCGGATGAAAACCATCCACATCTTTACGCGGATCAATGGTTTCGTTAACTTTATCTTCGTCAATATGCTTAGGCAATGGCAATTGAACAATGAAACCATCAATATCAGGATCGTTATTCAACTCTTGTACCTTAGCTAATAATTCTTCTTCGGTCACATTATCCTCATAACGAATCAGGCTTGATTTAAAACCCACTTCTTCACAGGCTTTCATTTTACCTGAAACATATGATTCGCTACCGCCATCGTGGCCAACAAGGATGGCAGCCAAGTGTGGAATTTTACCACCAGCAGCTTTAATAGCCTCCACTTCTGCTGCAATTTCTTTGCGTACTTCTTTGGATGTTAGTTTTCCATCAATCAGTTGCATGGTTATCGATTTAGGGGTTCATATATAAAAAAAGAAGCACGCCTGTGCTTCTCTTCTCAAAGTTCTTTATTTATCGACGACGTCCCATAGGCATTTTTCCCATCATCTTGCCCATCTTATTTCCTGTCGTCATCATCTTCATTACTTTTCGGGTATCATCAAATTGCTTAATAAGACGATTCACTTCCTGAATAGTGGTTCCACTACCTGCAGCAATTCGTTTTTTACGACTACCATTAATGATAGTTGGTTGCTCACGTTCAGCCGGTGTCATTGAACGGATTATTGCTTCAATACCTTTGAAAGCATCATCGTCAAAATCGATATTTTTAAGCATCTTACCCATACCAGGTATCATAGCAGCCAGATCTTTCAGGTTACCCATTTTTTTGATCTGCTGTATCTGCTTTAAGAAATCATCAAAGTTAAACTGATTCTTGGCAATTTTCTTCTGCAGCTTACGAGCTTCCTCTTCATCATATTGCTCCTGGGCACGTTCCACAAGTGAAACAATATCACCCATACCTAAAATACGGTCGGCCATACGATTCGGGTGGAACACATCCAAGGCGTCCATTTTTTCACCCGTACCTACAAACTTGATAGGTTTATCGACAACGCTTCGGATTGATAAAGCAGCACCACCACGTGTATCACCATCCAGCTTGGTTAATACTACACCATTAAAGTCCAAACGATCGTTAAACTCCTTAGCTGTATTAACAGCATCCTGACCAGTCATCGAGTCAACTACAAACAGAATCTCATCAGGATTAACGGCCTTTTTAACAGCCGATATCTCGTTCATCATCTGCTCGTCAATCGCTAAACGACCAGCAGTATCAATAATCACAACATCGTGTGCCCCCTTCTTGGCAAGTTTAATACCATCGGTAGCCAGCTTTACAGGATCTTTACATCCTTCTTCTGTATATACAGTAGCGCCTATTTGTTCTCCAAGTACCTGCAACTGATTAATCGCAGCCGGACGGTAAACGTCACCAGCAACCAATAAAGGATTCTTGCTACGTTTAGTCTTCAGTAAATTGGCTAGTTTACCAGTGAAAGTTGTTTTACCAGAACCTTGTAAACCGGCGATCAAAATAATACTGGGATTATTTTTAAGATCAATATCGGTTGATGTACCCCCCATTAACACAGCCAGCTCATCATGAACCAGCTTTACCATCATCTCACCTGGCTTAACAGCGTTCAATACATCTTGGCCCATGGCCTTTTTCTTCACTGTTTCGGTAAAGGTTTTGGCTGTTTTATAGTTAACATCGGCATCCAACAATGCTCGTCGAATATCCTTAAGTGTCTCTGCAATATTTAGTTCAGTGATTTTACTCTCACCTTTCAGCAATTTAAATGACCTCTCCAGCCTTTCGCTCAGATTCTCAAACATTCCTGTAACTATTTTAAATTTTGCTGCAAAATTAAAAAATTATAAGAGATTGTTGTTACAATTATTATTATATATCAAGCCAACAAAGGCATTTCGTATAAATTGTTTTTAAACCTATCCATAACTCAATGTGTTGCTGGCTATTTACCTGATAACTGCAAATTATAAGACATAAGGTAATTCTCCAATGGCAGCACCACATTTGAATTTAATCTCAATATTCAATTTATTGCGTTGTAAAGGTATGCTTCAAGCAAAAATAAAAGCTTATTTTTGCACAACCAGAATCAATTTTGGTTCTTTTTTCTATTTTAGAACATTATAACCCATTACTACAACCAAATGATTAGAAATAAAGGCATCTGCCAAATCAAACCTATAAATCTTATCAAAACCACTTTTGGAGGTTTTTTCATTATTGCTTTTTTATTGACGGGCTGTATTCCTCAAAAGGAATATGTATTGTTGCAAGATAAAAGCACGGATAAAGATTATCAGAATCCTTTCAATGAACTTGATAATATTACCGATAAATATTTCTTGCAACCCAACGATTATCTATTCATAAATGTATCTACTCCTGATCCAAAAATTTCTGAGTTCTATAACCAGATGGCAGGCAGTAATATGAATAATCAACGTAATCAGAATTTCTTCTATTATCAAATTGATGATTCTTTAAATATTGATTTTCCGTATGTTGGTTTAATAAACTTGAAGGGTTGTAATGTGAGAATGGGGAAAGAAAAAGTTGAAAAGGCACTGGAACCATTTTTAAAAGAATATAACTTAACTTTTAAACTGGCTTCCAATACTTTTACTGCTTTAGGTGAATTCAGAAAGCAAGGTGTGATTACAATGCAAAAAGAGCAGGTTACTATTTTTGAAGCGGTCGCCATGGCTGGTGGTGTAACGCCTTTTGGAAAAAAACGCAAACTCCAATTGATAAGACAAATGCCTGATGGTCCGGTTACCTACCAGATTGACTTAACAGATAAAAACATAGTCAATTCGGAATATTATTATATATACCCTAATGATATGATGTATGTACGTCCGATGAAAGCTAAACAGTTGGGCATTGGAGAATCATTTTCTATTGGTATTATTACAACTATTTTAGCCCTTTATCTAACCGTCCAATCCATCGTTAATTAGAATTTATGTCGCCGGAAATTCATAATTCAACCCCTCATAATTCATTATTTAATATTGATATTAAACGCTTCATCCAGGATTTGATGCGATTCTGGTGGCTTTTTGTTATTACAGTTCCAACTAGTCTTTTAGGTATATATCTGGCCCACCGATACATTCATCCGGTTCATAGTGCTACAATTACCTTGCTGATGGAAGAACGGGGCGATAATAGATCGCAATCTGACATTATGAAAGGTTTTGGTTTAACGCCTGGGCAACGAAGTGTTGATAATCAAATTGCAATTTTGACCTCGTGGGATATTGTACAGCAAACCATTGATCAACTTGATTTTCATGTAAGTTATTTTGCTGAAGGCAGATTAAAAAATACTGAGATGTACCACAACGCAAACTATGTGGTAAAATTTGATTCAACTCACCCTCAGTTATTGAATACTCCAATTTATGTGACTCCAATAAACCACAGGCAATGCAAAATCAAAGTCGAAACTGAAATACCAAGTCAATCTGTTGTTTATAAAGGTCATAACCGGGGAAGTTCTTTCGGCCCCATTTCATTTGAAAAGACTGTTAATTACAATGAAATGATTGTTACACCATGGGCCAGCTTCTCAATTGTTCCTAGAAGTGATAATTACAATTCGAATATCGAACAATATTTTGTATTCAATCATCCAAGAGAAGTAGCTAGTCATTTTAAAAGCCGCTTAAGGGCCAGGTTACCTAATGAAGGGTCGTCAATTATTAAAGTATCAATCACAGGTAAAAACAATCAAAAAAACCTGGTATTTTTAAATAAACTGGCCGAAGTTTTTATTTCAAATAATCTTAATCAAAAGAATCTAATTGCCACTAATACAATTCGTTTTATTAGTCAGCAATTACTTGTAATTACAGATACTCTTCAACTTACGGGCTCTGAATTAAGTCAGTTCAGAACCGATAATCGAATACAAAGTGTTTCAGCAAAGGCTGAATACCTATTCACCAGCATGCAAGATATTGAGCATAACCTTGAAAAACTGGAAATTAAACGTAACTATTACAATTATCTTAAGAACTATTTCTCCTCAGAAATTAAAAGTGACCAGGTGCTGGCACCAGCTATGTACGAGACAGAAAACAATGTTTTAAGTGAGCAAATTAAATCAATAATCGATCTGAATTCAGAACGTTTATCTGTTATTGGTTCTTATGCTGAGGATTTAAACATGACCAATAAAGACTTGGTTAATCAAATTGATATTGCACGTCAAACTCTTCTAAAAACCATTTCGAGTCAGTTAAAAGAACTTGAAAACAACAAACTTCGTTTAATTGCTAACAAAGATAAGATCGAGGTTGATTTGTATGGTTTACCAGAAACGGAACGCCGCTTATTAGGTATCGAGCGTAAGTTTGAACTAAGTAATGAGGTTTATACATTTTTGTTGAGAAAGCAATCTGAAGCACAAATACAAAAAGCATCAAATACACCCGATCATCAGATTTTAGAAAGTGCCAGATATGCAGGCCAGG
>NZ_CEXQWX010000201.1:0-10150 GCF_982718395.1 Carboxylicivirga sp. | reverse complement strand
CAGCACTGCTAAATATGAAAATCTAATAGTGGGTCATGCATTGCACAAAATAGGAGTTAACCCCAGAAATATCATTAAATTATCTATTACAAATTCAAACAACTTCAAAATCAATCATTTCATTGCATTTGTACTCGTCAGTATAGCTTAGGCTATGATTCCTCGTTCAAATACTTGATTTTATTATTGTTTGAACCTTCATGACGGCACCCTAATGACATATCTGGGAAAAACACCCCCTGTTGCACAATAAACAAGCAGGAGGTGTTTATTACTAACTATACCAATATCTTTTAAGGCACTAGCTTTTTAATTTATTCCAATGACCAACGCCAACTAAACTTCTTTTAAAGTATGTAAATCAAACATATCGACACATCAACAATTCAACATTGGGTCTTTACTTCACAATAACTTCATCGGAGAATAACCAGGCTTTTCCTCCGGCTGCCGGATGCCACTCTGGACATACGCCAACGCTCTCAGCCACAATTCGAACATATCGAACTTTAACAACATCAAAGCTGGCGGGATAATCAACTACCTCGTTTACATCACTTTTTGTCACACCTGGTTCGAATGCAGCTACTTCTTTGAATGTTTTACCGTCGACAGACACCTCATATTTCACCTTTTTTGGACCAAATACCCAGGACATCGGGGCGTTTTTAAACCTTGAATTAATATAGCTGATTTCTATTAACTCGCCCATGTCAATTGTCAGGTCAATAGGCTTTTCTTCAACACCAACCTCTACGCCTAAAAAGCCATTGGTTAAACCATATTTACCACCACCATCGTATTGAGGAGCATGTGCATATTTCAGGTCATATGGTTTGCCAAATGCTTTGTGAAAGATGATTTCCTTTTCTGAAACATGAGTGGTTGTGCCATCATCTTTAAACTGGCAGGCCATAATATGTGCATCTTCTTTCAAACTGAACGAACCATTATAAACCGGACTTTGCTGAGTTGGTTCACTTCCATCTTTTGTGAAATAGATTGGATTTAGTCGCTCTGAAACAAATTCGATATCGGCACTTTTGTTGGTATAATCTGGTTCTACATTGATGCGAACATGGTAGCTTATATCACCAGGTACCACATCGTACTTTTCAATAGAGGAAAGCACATGATTAACGCGTCCGTAAAAATCTTCCCACTCTTTGATTGACGGGCTCCATGCCACCTCCGCGATTGCAAAAACACGTGGAAACAGGTTATACTGAATGTGCTCAAATTCCGGCATATATTCGCTCCACATATTCGCTTGCACACCAATCACATGATGTCTTTTCTCAGAGGAAATATCAGTTGGGATTGATGGGAAAGTATATACATCTCGGAGTGTACTAATCCCGGGATGTCCGGGTGATGCTGTTAAATGATTCTGCGTGTGATTAAAATAATACGGAAACATTGGTGTCATCACCACATCATGACCAGCTTCGGCAGCTTTAACACCGCCAGCAACACCTCGCCACGACATGACTGCTGC
Source organism: Carboxylicivirga sp. (assembly GCF_982718395.1). Taxonomy (NCBI): domain Bacteria; kingdom Pseudomonadati; phylum Bacteroidota; class Bacteroidia; order Marinilabiliales; family Marinilabiliaceae; genus Carboxylicivirga; species Carboxylicivirga sp. The sequence goes on along the minus strand of NZ_CEXQWX010000201.1, from coordinate 8,652 downwards.
ACTTTGCGCCAGACCACCATCCAGTATCTCGTCCCACCCGATTAAGCGACGATTATGCTTGTTCAGGAATTTCTCAATGCGATTAACAAAATAACTTTGCAGTTCATGTTCATCATGAGCACCTTCTTCTTTCATACGCTTACGGCAATCGGGGCAAGCCAGCCAGGTATCTTTAGGTGTTTCGTCGCCACCAATATGTATAAATTCTCCGGGAAATAGTTGCATTGTTTCTGTCAGGACATCTTCCAGAAACTGAAATGTTGATTCCTTACCGGCGCAATAAACACCGGCCGATACGCCTGCCTGTTCCCAAATCTCTAATTCACCGGCATTATCACAGTAATACTCTGGGTAGGCAACAAGAGCAGCGGCAGAATGTCCGGGTAACTCTATCTCAGGTACAATTGTGATATTACGCTCAGAAGCATAAGCTACTATTTCTTTCACATCTGCCTGTGTATAATATCCACCGTATGGTTTGGTATTCTGTTTATTTAATCCTTTTTCCTGATTGGCTGTAAAACCAACATTCTCGCGCCAGGCTCCAATCTCTGTTAACTTTGGATATTTCTTGATTTCTAATCGCCAGCCCTGATCATCAACCAAATGCCAGTGAAAAGTATTGAGCTTATTCATGGCCATGTAATCTAGAAATTCTTTAATCTCATCTACATTAAAGAAGTGGCGCGATACATCAAAATGCATTCCCCGCCAGGCAAAGCGCGGATAATCAACAATCTCAACTTTGGGTATTTTAACCTTATTATTTTCAACTGATAGCAATTGACGCAATGTCTGTGCTCCATATAATAATCCACTTTTTTCAGTCGCTTCTACCAATATTTGCTTTTCATCAACTGTCAGACGATAGCCTTCAGAAGGTATTTCACCATCAGAAGAAATAGAGAACTTAAGTAATCCATTTACGGCGAACATTAATTCAATTCCTTTTTCAACAGCTAATTGCTTGTTAAGAAACTGTACAACAAATTCATCTTCGGAAGTAACAGTCAATTGCTCAACCGGAATGTTTAGTGTACCCTCATGCTGAATAATATCCGCTGGATAAGGAATTAAATTTAGTTTCATTTCTTCATTTTTCGACTGACAGCCAATTAGTAAAGTGCTTATTACAATTGCACCAAGTTGTTTTATTTTCATAAGGTTCATTTTAAGCGTCATGTAAATCGCTATCGTATCAACTTTTGCATCAGATAGTGGTTTAATGACCAATCGCTTACCAGTTAAAGTCTTCTATTTCCATTTTTCAATCTCTTCTTTCACGATCTGCCAATGCTCATCATTCATTTCGTATGGTGTAAATACACTAATTCCGGCAGCTCCACCATTTTTTGATGCTTGTATTGCTAATCTGAATTCTTCAGGTGTTTCAAAAGCCGGCATGTATAACCCACTATACAATGGAACTCTTCCATTTAATGCCTCAACTCCTTCAATACATGATTGCTCAATCCAATCAATTCCTTCCTGATAAAAACTGTTGTAGTTCATTGGGTAATAAGCGTCCAATGCCCATTTATCCCATTGTTGGCGAACCAGTTTTTTTGAGATGGCAGGTGTTGGAAATACAGCTGCATTGATTTTATTTCCCTTAGCATGAACAGCTTTTGTTAATGCATCAACAGTCTCAGTAACCATATCGTATCGGAACTGACGCCAACGCTCATTATCCGGTGCAACATCTCCAAATGCAGAAGCATCTTCACCGGTTTCTTCTTTATAGCGTTCGATACAATCATCACAATAACAGAAATCGTATTCTGCATATTCCTTATCCATCACTAATCCGTATACATCCCAAAGATCACGAGCCAATATAACATCAGAATGACGGATATAATCAAGGTGAACACCATCTATATTTGGTACCACAGCCAAATCTTCAACAAAATTTGTTAGGTAAGCACGAACCTCTGGTTTCGTAGGACAAAGCCACTTGTAATAATCAATAAAGGGAGGATGCTCTGCTGTTGATTTTCCATCACGACTTACCGTATACCAGTCAGCATGCTCACTTAGTAATTCTTTATTATAACGGCGCAAAATGGTTTGCCAGGCATGTAATTCCAATCCATGTTTATGTGCGAGCTCAACTGCTGCTGCATATTTCTCTAATGGACACTGGTACATCACACCATCAAAACCTGTTTCTTTCAGACGGATAAACATTTTCTCCAGTTCTTCTGTGCCTTCATTTTTACCTTCGCCCATCCACACATAGTGTTTGGAAGACGATTCTTCTGGGGCAGGCTGACATGCTGTTAATAACATCAGTGATAACACGAACAGGAAACCGATGAGCTTACTAAATAACTTCATAATGATACATTTTAGAGGTTGTACATTCTAAGGTCAGCCTTTTATTTTAAAGTGCGAAATATAGTTTCCTTTACAGACACCGAATTGAAATCTTGTTACAGATAATTGAACAAATGTGCCGTATCTTTTTTCTTTTGATGATACTAATGTTGTAAACAGAAAATGCGTAAAACAGAACAGACTGACATTATGATAGTTGGTCAGGGATTGGCTGGCACATTACTTTCATATCATTTGTTTAAGAAAAATGTAGATCATAAAGTCATTGATACTCCTTTGGAAGGGAGTGCTTCGCTGGCAGCAGCCGGATTAATTAATCCGATTGTTGTAAAACGAGTCACTAAAACCTGGCGGGCGGACCAATTTCAGCCTTATGCACATCATCTTTATCAGGAGCTGGAGAGTTTCCTTAATAAGCGTTTTTATTATCCAATGCCTATTAAAAAGATTTATGGCAAGGATGATGAAATGTTCTGGCAACATCAGAATCAAAAAGAAGGTCTGAAGCATTACGTATCAACAGAAGCAAGGTATGATCTGCCCAAAGGTATTTGTCAGCCCAATGGATATGGAACCATCCATCCGTGTGCACGACTGGATATGGCAACAATGATAAAGAGTTATCGTCAGTTCCTGAAAGAGCGAGATGGATTAATACAAACTCAGTTTAATGATGAAGACATTATTCTGACTAATGGTGGTATTCGGTGGCAATATTTGACTGCTAAAAAAGTAATTTTCTGTCGCGGGAGTTTTGATGCAAAAAGTCGTTTTTTTCAACATCTTAAATGGAACAATACCAAAGGTGAATTACTGGATGTTCAGATACCACAACTTAAGTTGGATTATATCTTAAGCAAAGGTGTATTTGTGATGCCGGTGGGGACTCATCATTTTAAAATAGGTGCTACATATGCTCATCATTGGGATTTGCTTAAGCCGACTGTAGAAAAACAAAAAGAGTTGCTTGACAAATGGTCAGTCATCTCCGATTTACCAATTAAAATCAATAAACAACTAACAGGTGTTAGACCAACGCTTGTCGACAGACGACCGATAATGAACTTTCTTGATGAATACCCACAGATAGGGATTTTTAACGGATTAGGTTCAAGAGGTGGACTAATGGCACCAAGCTTAGCAGATGAGGTGAGCGATAAAATCCTGATGTCTCAATTTTAGCAATACATATCAGGGTTTGACCAATATTTCCTATTTTGCAGGCTTATCAATTTACACTGGTGAGTCATTCTTCTACCATATGGTCAATGCGGATAACCTTGATACTTATAGTGTGTTGGGTTTCCTTGATATCATGGGGGCAAAATGCCAAACGTTTCGAACGCTTTTCAACCCTCGATGGTCTGGGCAACAACTTCATTTCCGATATTGCAACAGACTCCAAAGGCTATCTGTGGTTAGCAACCTATGATGGTTTATCGAGGTACGATGGATACGACTTTGTCAATTTTAAACCTGATCAGGGCAGTCAGCTTTATGCCGGATCTAATATCATTAATGTATTATCGCCTGATGATAAAGGAAAAATCTGGTTTGGTACTGTTGGCACCGGATTATCGGTAATTGATCCTGAATCGGGTGAATTTAAAAATTACCATGCGCTTGGACAGGAGGGACAACAGTTATTTGGAAATGATGTGACGGCCATCTGTCATAACGGGCAGCACGTATGGATTGGAACTTCAAAGGGCTTAAACATTCTGGATACTACCAACGATTCAATAAAGGCCTTTCCTCTTCCTTTATCTGGAAGTTCTAATCATATTAGAGCACTTTTAGGGTTTAAAGATGGTTATGTCTGGGTAGGAACCAATCAGCGATTAAATCTGCTCAAGCTGGAAAATGGCAAACTGGTTTCATTTTCAGATATTGATTACAATCAGGAGGCATTCAGAGGATCTGTCAATCACATTTATCAAGATTATAAGAAACGTTTTTGGGTCATATATTCACGGGGAGCCTACCAGCTTGAATTCGATTCCACAAATCATTTATCTGCTGCGTGGTCGCTAAATTCGGCAAAGGTAAGAGAGCAAACTGGTATTCATTCTTCTTTTAATTCAATTATCCAGGAATATAATAATCGCTATTGGATAGCCACAAATAATGGATTAATAAGTTTCGATAGTGGTGAAGAGGGAGAACTTCAGATCAATTGGTCAGGAAACGAAATGTTCAATACCGAAAGTCTTTCAGGAAACAACATTACCAGTTTATGCAAAGATCGGGAAGGTGTTATTTGGTTGGGTACACGATTTGGCGGATTAAACAAATTTGATCCTTACAAACAACCTTTTGCCAAGTATATAAAAAGAGAAGGTGATTCAGCTATTATGCGAAGCAATGATGTACGCACGCTATTGGAGGATCAACAAGGAAATATCTGGATAGGTTATCGAAACGAAGGTTTAGATCGATTTAATTCCGGGCAGGGGATTGTTGAGCATTTTACAGCAACACTGAAAAACGAAAGAAAACTGCCGTCTAATGTTATCAGGGGTATGTTTGAGGATAGTGATGGACATTTATGGCTCGGGTCATCGGCAGGTGTTTCAATGTTGGTAAAGGCCGGAGCATCTTATCGTGTCGAGACGATCACTCAAAATATTTCAGAACAACTGGGCCCGATTGGAAGCGTTTATGAATTCTACGAAGATTCCAAAAACCGCTTCTGGATTGGTTCAACTGATGGTTTAATTTTATATGACAGGACATCAGGAAAAGCCCGTTTGTATAGACATGAGATAGACTCAAACGTTGGAAACCGGAATTTTATACGCAGCATAACTGAAGATGATCAGGGGTACATTTGGCTGGCTTCTGATGGAGCTGGCATCGATCGGTTTAATCCTGAGACAGGTCAGTTTACTAATTACAGGTCGCTTTTAAAAGATCCATTTTCTCTTTCCAATAATAAGGTCTATTGCGTTTTGTTTGATTCTCAGAAGCGTTTATGGGTAGGTACTCACAGCGGTCTCAATTGTCTGGAACCCGGCAGTGAAGGATTTAGATTATATACCGAATCAGATGGTCTGGTCAACAATGTTATATATAGTGTCAACGAGGATAATGAAGGATATATATGGGTTTCAACAGCCAATGGTTTATCCAGGATTTCTCCGGATACGGAAAGTATCAACAATTACCTGCAAGGCTTTGAGTTTTCTGACGATGCCTGGTGGCAAAATGGTAAAGGAGAATTGTTGTTAGGTGGATTAAATGGGTTTTACAAGTTTGACCCAGCTCATATGGTCAATAATAAGGTAGCTCCTAAGGTGTATGTGAAAGGTTTTAGTCTTCAGAATAAACCTGTAAAAAAGGGACAAAGAGTCAATAAACGTGTGTTATTGCATAAACTGATTACGCAAACCGACAGTATTGAGTTGGCACATGATGAAAATTTCTTCACATTCGATTTATTGTCTATCGCCTTGTCAAAACCAAGGCAGGTTCATTACCAGTATCAATTAGAGGGGTTTAATAATGATTGGATTGATGCTGATTACCAGGAAAGAAAAGCCGTTTTTACCAACGTACCATTCGGGCATTATAAGTTTAAACTTCGGGCAGCTAATGCTGATGGTATCTGGAGTGAAACAAAAATAATTCACATCACAATACATCCGGCTTATTATCAAACCATTTGGTTTAAAGTCATAATATTAGTAGCATTAGTGCTATTAGTATTTGTGGGGTATCGTTTACGCTTGAGGAACTTAACCCTACAAAAGAATAAGCTGCAATCAGAGGTTGAAGAAAAAACGAAAGACCTGAGGTTTCAGAAAGAAGCGATTGAGAAGCAAAACGAAGTTCTTGAGAGACAGAAAAAGGAAATTGAAGAGCAGCGAGATAAAGTGGTAGAAATGACGAAGCAGGTTCATGAGGCTGATGAGCGTAAAATACGTTTCTTCACAAGTATATCACATGAAATCAGAACTCCGTTAACATTGATTTCAGCACCCATTGAGAAGCTGCTTAGCACAATTGATTCAAGAGATAATAAATTGCATGACCTGAAGCTGGTACAACGTAATACAAAGCGTTTACTTAGCCTGGTGAATCAGTTGCTGGATTTTCGTAAGATTGACACTGGTCACATGACGGTTCGAACTCAGAAAGGTAAACTAGATGACTGTATCAGAAACATCTATTCGAACTTCGTACCTTTAGCTGAAAAGAAGCAGGTAGAATTTACCTTGCAGCAATCCTCACATTCATTTGAGGTTTGTTTTGATGCCGATGTGGTAGAGAAGGTAGCGGTTAACCTCATCAGTAATGCTTTTAAGTACACGCCTGAAAACGGTAAGGTTCAATTGATATTGGAACAACAGGAAGGTCAAAGTATAATCTTATCAGTTTGTGATACGGGTCCTGGAATTAAAGAGGAAAAAAAAGAAGCAATATTTAAACGTTTCTATCGCGATGCGCAAGGCAATGAGAATACAACCGGAACCGGAATTGGTTTGGCACTTGCAAAGGAGTTGGCCATCTTACATGGAGGAGATATCTATGTCAAAGACAATCCTGGAGGAGGTAGTTGTTTCGAATTTATATTCCCCATCATTGAAGACGCTGATAATACCTTGGCTCAAGTTGAATTAATTAATACAAACCATCTTAACCAACAATCTCTTCCTGAGATGAAGGAAAACTTTTCTGTATTGATCATTGAAGACAATGATGATTTGCGTGATTTTATAAAGACCTCAATAAAATGTGAAGAGATTTATGAGGCACCGGATGGAGAAACCGGTGTTGAGCTAGCGTTTGATAAAATCCCAGATATTATTGTTACCGATGTGCTCATGCCTGGCAAGAATGGTTATGAGGTTTGCAGGATCTTAAAACAGGATGAGCGAACTAACCATATCCCTGTTATTTTATTAACAGCATTGGGCTCAGAAGAAAATCAACAAATTGGGATTGATTGCGGAGCTGATGATTACATCGTCAAACCATTTAATCATCGAATTCTTGCCGGCAAGATTCATAATGTCATGATGGCCAGGCAACAATTTAAAGCAAACTTTCAGAAGAAATTAACATCCAATGTTGATGATATTCAACCAGACTGGAAACAGAATCTTCCGCCGTTCTTAAAAAAAGTCATTTTTTCAATACAGGAGCATGTTGAAGATCCAGCCTTTGGAGTAGAGGAACTGGGAAATCAATTAGGAATGAGCCGTTCAACACTTTATCGGAAACTAAAATCCCTGAGCGACAAAAGCGCAGTTGAGTTTATCCGTGAAGTTCGCATGCGTATTGCTCTTGAACTGATACAGAATGATCCGCAAATGATGGTTGCCGAATTAGCCATGAAAGTTGGTTTTGAAGATGTCGATTACTTCCGTAAGTGTTTTAAGAAACAGTTTGGCAAAACGCCTCGTGAGATGGGGTTGTAATACATTAATGACTTTTGCCTTATCTGGTCCATACAATATGAGCAATCGTTTTTAACGATCGTAATCACTTCCCTATTTTGCTTTTGAAGAAGGAGAATGACGCAAAACCTTCCCTCTGAAGATTGGGTGAGAAGTATAATTTATGGTTTAAATCCAATTGCCGTGAATCGGGAGATTACAGGAGTAAAAAACACCATCGGTAAACCAATATTCTCAACCTTTCTGGCTATCTTGCTGTTTCATTTTTGGAAAGAAAAACTAACTAAATCGAACAGTAAAATATGAAGGGTATTTTATTAGTCAATATGGGCGGACCACAGTCATTAAGCGAGATGCGTCTTTTCCTTAAAAACATGTTTAGTGATAAATATATATTGCCACTGCCATTCGGAGTAAGACAATTTGTTGCCAATATGATTGCTAAAAAGCGGCATCCTTCATCCTGGCAAAAATATCAGCTTATTGGTGGGACCCCAATTATAAAACATACCGAAGCAACTGGAAAAGCCTTAGCTGAAAGCTCTGGCATACCTGTTTATACGGCCTACTCGTACACACCACCGTTTATTTCTGATGTAATGAAACAGATGGTTAATGACGGTGTTGAGTCGGTTGATGTTTTAACCATGTATCCACAGGCCAGTGATACCACAACATCATCTGTTTTTACTGATGTTAAGAAAGCCGCTAAACATCTTAATGGTCTGGAAATTCGTGAAATATGCGACTACAGTGTTCATCCTAAATTCCTTGAATACTGGAAGACTTTAATAGAAGAACATATCGCAAAAGAGGGTGTGGAGAATCCATTATTGTTGTTTACAGCACATGCCATTCCAATGTATGGCGTAAAGCGTGGTGATAAATATCCGGATACTGTTCGTCATAT
>NZ_CEXQWX010000200.1:0-10236 GCF_982718395.1 Carboxylicivirga sp. | reverse complement strand
TTGCAACATTCCTTGTGGCTTCTTATAATTATCAACCATAATACCACCTGAATTAAATAACTTCACTTCACATGCCTTGTCGTTTCCAAACTCAATGGCTATATGGCTATATTCTACAGTCACCTTCACGTCATTTGTTGAATTCTCACCAGAACTGATATCTGTGGGCACACCTACCACAAACTCACACGGAAATGGATCTACCTGAAATGGAAGATCATTATTCGTATCCCAATTTTCTTTATTGCATAAGGCCTGCAATAGCTCCTCCATTGTTCCTTCTGTTAAAGTACAATTATAACGCGCATTATCCTGTTCCGAAAAATCATCTATATTATAAATATGAACTGCCGATTCTCCCATATTCAAACCAGTGGGTAATGCCGTTGTTGAATTAGATTGAGAGTCTTCATCAAAGTTAGATCCTGGCTCCATAGCACTATTCTGGTTGAAACTAATCGCTGCAATAAATTCAGGATCTGATTTATCTCCCTGGTAGGCCAATATCTGATCTCCGGCCACAGATACTGTCACCTTCTCTCCTGTTATTGTACCCAGTGAAGATGTAGCTAACTCATTTCCATTATAAGTTGTAATGTGCACTATGGTTCCAGCAATTAAGTCAGAAGTAGCAAGCCAGGTAATATGACTTTCCGGATAAAATGCATTGAAATTTCCTCCTGATGTCCATCCGTTATCTGTGAAATTTATTTCAGTACCACTCGAAATATCATTCAGCAAGACAAATGAAAACTGATCATCGGAGCCGTCACTGTTAATCGCTATAAAAGCGATATCACCTGCTTTAAGTATACTTTGACCGAACAAATTAACCGTCAAGGCACACCATGTCAATATTAAAATAAATCGATACATCATCTCTAATTACGCGATGGGAAAACGCCTTCTATACAAATAATATAGTGGACAGTTGCAAAGGGCTGCCGTTTATCAAAGGCTTGTCCCCCCCCTGTATTATTAACCGTAACATTTGGTACAGCTCCTTCGGCGTTGCTCGACTCATGGTACATATTTTCACCTGAAACTGCCGGATATTTGCCTGTCGGGTCATCTGAAGTAGCTTCATCATCGTTCACAGGGTTGGTGACCGTTGCAGTGTGACTGTGTGCCGGCAAATTATTTACAGTTAATGTTACCGTTTCAACCCCACCTTTTTCTCCTAAACTATAGCTCGACAAGCCTGGGCCGTTACCGGGATGAATAGCAACTCTTCCTCTTAAGTCTGGTAAGCCAAAAGTAGTCCGTCCATCACCACCATAGGTTGTTCCTAATATTGAAAACAAGGCCTGATTTTGAGCAATCGCTAATAACTGCCCATCACAAAATGCCCATCCACTAGGAGCATAATTACCCGCAAACATTCTTATTTCTCCAAGCATTCCTTCCTGTTGTGCCCTCATTGAGACTGAGGCTACCAATAGCATTGCTGCCAATAGAGTTTTTTTCATAGTTGATTATTTAAGTTGTTATCTAGTAAATAACCTTGGAACCGATTAATAGTTCTTCTTATCAGCCGATTTCAGGGAATAAATAGTAAAATCTTTTCCAAAGTTTTGAACTTTGGAAAAGGTGGGGCCTTACTGATTACGACTTTAGTTTATTGAGGCAGCATTTTTTGGTTGGTTATATACCGTGTGAAAATTTCTAGCGGGGAGTAGTGACCACTCATCGGATGAATATGAGCAATTTGTTAATATTCATCCGATGAACGATGATTGACAAACATTGGTGGTTTGCTATTACAACATCTCCTTCGTACTTGGTAAACGATTATTATACGGATCTTTACGAATGGCGACTTTAATCGCCTTTGCCAATGCTTTAAAGATGCCCTCTATTTTATGGTGCTCGTTGTTGCCCTCGGCCTTGATATTGAGGTTGCAAGCCGCAGCATCTGAAAAGCTTTTAAAGAAATGGTAGAACATCTCAACGGGCATATCACCAATCATTTCGCGTTTAAAATCGGCTTCCCACACCAACCACGAACGGCCACCAAAATCAAGTGCGATCTGCGCCAAGCAGTCGTCCATCGGCAGACAGAAACCATAGCGCTCTATTCCCCGCTTATCGCCTAAAGCCTTTTTAATAGCCTCACCCAGTACAATGGCAGTATCTTCAATGGTGTGATGCTCATCTACGTGCAAATCACCATCTACCTGAATGCTTAAATCACAACCTGAGTGACGCCCGATTTGTTCCAGCATATGATTGAAAAAGTTCAGTCCGGTTTTTATATCACATTGCCCTTGTCCATCGAGGTTAATAGATACTTTAATCTTTGTTTCGGCTGTATTCCGCTCAACGGTGGCTGAACGTTCGGTTTTGAATAGAAAATTGGCTATCTCGCTCCAGTCGGTTGAAGACAAGACACAAACTTCTGAAAGTTCTGAGTTATTGAGTTCAGTGTTTGCAACATCTTCTTCTTTTAAAAAGATAGCTTTACACCCCATGTTCTTCGCCAACTCCACATCGGTAATACGGTCGCCCAACACAAATGAGTTGGCCAGATCGTAATCACCTTCCATATATTTGGTTAACAAGCCGGTGCGCGGTTTACGCGTTGGGGCATTATCTTCAGGAAAGGAACGATCAATCAATATATCATCAAAGATGATTCCTTCATTCTCCAATGCTTTCAGCATTTTATTTTGCGCCGGCCAAAAGGTATCTTCTGGAAATGAGTCTGTACCCAGTCCATCCTGATTAGTGACCATTACCAATTCGAAGTCAAGCAAATCGACGATCTTCGACAAGTTTTGAAATACCCCCGGGTAGAATTCGAGTTTCTCCAGGCTGTCTACCTGGAAATCTACTGGTGGTTCTAATATTAATGTTCCGTCGCGATCTATAAAGAGTAGTTTTTTCATTTTTTTAAAGTATTGAAATATGAGTATCAAGATGATTTACAGCTTGATTATATTTGGCTAACGACTAGATTTACAGCTTCTTCTAACTTTCTAAGCATCTTTAAGATACTAAGAAAGTGCAAATTGCTCCCCCATCGCCCAATTCGTTGCCGCACGAATCCCTTCGCGTGGCTGGAAACTTTATAATCTACCACACGAGAGGACTCGTGCGGCAGCAGCCGGAGTGGGGGAATTTGTATCAAATAAAACTATCTAATTCTTCCAACAACAACTTATTCTCTGATGGCTGGCCAATAGTAATGCGCAAGCATCCCTCACATAAAGCAACCGATGAACGATCCCGGATGATAATTTTCTTTTCTACAAGATAATTATAAATCGCCTTTGGATCATCCACCTTCACCAATAAGTAGTTCGCATCTGATGGATACACCTTTTGTACAAATGATAAACCAGATAATGCATCTTGCATCAATTTTCGCTCATTCAATAGTTGCTCCACCCAACTTCGTTTGTTGTCCACTCGTTCAAGTAGATCAAGGGCTTTTTCCTGTGTGAGAATATTGATATTATATGGGTACTTGATATTACTCAATACCTTGATAATCTCCTCTGAGGCAAATGCCATACCCAAACGGATACCGGCCATACCCCAGGCTTTTGAAAAGGTTTGTAGAATTACAAGGTTAGGGTATTTATCCAATTGTGAAAGCAAACTTTTATCAGGTGCAAAATCGATATAAGCTTCATCAAGCACAACAATTCCTTCAAACTGTTTTAATATGGTCTCAATATCTTCCTGCTTAAAACAATTGCCGGTTGGATTATTAGGTGAGCAGATAAACAATAGTTTGGTGTTTCCGTCGCAACCTGAGAGCAAAGCATCCACATCCAATTCAAAATCATTGGTCAACAATACTTTTCGCACCTCAACATTATTGATATCAGCTGCTACCTGATACATGCCATAGGTAGGATCAATAGATACCACATTGTCTACACCCGGCTCACAAAAAGCCCGAAATAATAAATCAATGGGCTCATCGCTTCCGTTGCCCAGAAATATTTTAGATGTATCAACAGCCTTTAGCTCCGAAATCTTTTTTTTCACCTTGCGCTGATATGGATCGGGATAACGGTTATAAGGCTGATTAAACGGATTCTCATTAGCATCCAGAAAAACAGCTGCCTCACCAGTGTACTCATCTCGTGCTGATGAATAGGGTTTGAGATCTTTTATATTAGCTCGTAATAATTGATTTAGTGGTTTCATTTTTAAAGTATCAAGATGTGAGTATCAAGTATCAAGATGATTCACAAGACACAAAATAGCCTTATGTCTTGACACTTATGTCCTGTGTCTAATTACCCATTTTCTTTAATCGAACGGTTACTGCATTTTTATGAGCCATCAGTTGCTCTGCTTCTGCCATTACTTCGATGGAAGGCCCCAGTTTTGACAATCCAAATGCGCTAATCTTCTGATAGGTAATCTTTTTCATATAACTATCAAGATTCACCCCACTAAAGGCATTAGCATAGCCGTGAGTTGGTAAAGTATGGTTAGTACCCGAGGCATAATCACCGGCACTCTCGGGAGAATAGTTACCTAAAAATACCGATCCTGCATTCACTACTTTACCTGCAATAGACTCATCATCACGCATTGATACAATCAAGTGTTCTGGTGCATAAGTATTGCTCATCTCCAACATCTCATCGGCGTCTTTTAGTACTATCAAGCGACTGTTAGCTAAAGCTTTTTCAGCAATATCCTTTCGAGGCAATTTGTTTAGTTGCTGTTCTACTTCCTGCTCTACTTTTATGAGTAAATCTTCATTATTGGTCGCAAATATCACCTGGCTGTCGGCACCATGCTCAGCCTGAGATAACAAATCGGCCGCTACAAAAGCTGGCTCTGCACTTTCATCAGCCAGCACCATTACTTCAGATGGTCCGGCAGGCATATCAATAGCCACATCTTTAAGACTCACCAACTGCTTTGCAGCTGTTACAAATCGATTACCAGGGCCAAATATCTTCGCCACTTTGGGTACAATTGCAGTTCCATAGGCCATTGCTCCCACAGCCTGTACGCCACCTAATTTAAAGATCCGGTCAATACCAATTAGCGAAGCTGCATATAAAATGGCAGGATTAATTTTGCCTTCCTTATCCGCCGGCGTACATAGCACGATCTCCTTACAGCCTGCAATCTTAGCCGGGATACCAAGCATCAAAACCGTTGAGAATAGCGGGGCCGTACCACCTGGCACATACAAGCCTACAGATTCTATTGCCACACTCTTTTGCCAGCACTGAACACCGGGCATTGTCTCAATGACCTTTTGTTGTGTCTTCTGCGACAAATGAAATTTCTCAATATTCTGGCGGGCAACCAAAATAGCATTCTTCAGGTCGCAGCTCACTTCCATACATGCTTCATCAATCTCAGCTTTGCTCACTTCAAGCTCTTGCAGATCAACACCATCAAACATGCGGGTATATTTAATCAGAGAAGCATCACCGTTTCGTTGTATATCATCCAATATACCACGGGCCGTGTCATACACATCTTCTAAGCCGTTATCAGGGCGTTCCAACAACTGACTCCATTCATTCTTGGGGGGATAAAGAACTTTTTGCATATCTTTTTCAGCTTATAGCTAATCGCTACTCCCTTCCTTGGGATGATTTCTTAATATTATATCTGGTTTTTAGAGGTTTTCGTCCTCCTTCTTCTCTCCTTAAAGTATCATCTTCTCAATTGGGATGACCAACAAACCTTCGGCTCCGTTTTCCTTCAGTTGTCCAATAATTTCCCAAAACTTCTTTTCCTGAATCACGGAGTGAACTGAACTCCAGCCTTTATCAGCCAATGGCAATACAGTTGGACTTTTCATGCCTGGCAATATTTTAACAATATTATCTACCTTATCGTTTGGCACATTCATTAAAATGTACTTATTCGAGTTAGCTGCCATCACCGAGTTAATCCTGAAAATCATTTCATCTAACAGAACTTGTTTCTCTGGTGACAGATCAGCACTTGCAACTAAAAGAGCCTCCGACTTCATAACTACTTCAACCTCTTTAAGACGATTGGCAACCAATGTACTACCTGAGCTGACAATATCAAAGATAGCATCTGCCAATCCAATGCCCGGAGCAATCTCCACCGAACCTGCAATCTCATGTATCTCAGCATTAATGCCTTGCTCTTTAAAATATTTTTCCAAAATAACCGGGTACGATGTGGCTACTTTTTTACCCTGAAAATATTCTAATCCGGTGTACTCCTCAGCCTTCGGAATCGCCAGAGATAAACGACATTTGCTAAATCCAAGACGTTTAGCAATGTTTAGCTCAAATCCTTTTTCAGCCATTTCATTCTCACCGACAATACCTATATCTGCTACATCATCGGCCACAGTTTGAGGGATATCATCATCACGCAGAAAGAGTACTTCGATTGGGAAATTTGGCGATGAAGCCACCAATTTACCACTACCAACATTAAATTTAATACCGGCCTCTTTAAGTAGCTTCATTGAATCTTCGTTTAAACGACCTTTCTTTTGTAATGCAATTCTCAATTTAGTTTCCATGTTATGTTCTTTAAGATTTTTATCGAATAAAAAAGGCTTACCCAATTTGGATAAGCCGTATATGTTCTCAGTTTTTCGTATACACAATCAGCTCATCCAAAGGATAAGAAATGATGATGATGTATATGGAATTGTTTTTTCGTCATTGTTCTGAAAATAAAAAGAGGCTTACCATTTCTGATAAGCCTCCGTTGATATTTTAATCTTTACACACCAATCACCGCCTACCAGCTTTGCAGGAAATAATGATGGTGATGATGAATAAAGTTTTGCATGTCTTGTTTCTAAAATCTGATACAAATGTAGCGTCAATATTTACAATTACAAATTTTCAATTATAATTTTTTATTTAATTATAAGTTAATTGACAAAGATCAGGTTTACAAGCTCTCTTCAAAAGCAGCATATTGCTGATCTGAACCCTTGATGTGATTAATCAGCCAATCTTTCAAAAAATTAGTTACTTCAATTGACAAGAGCATCTTCCTGTTAGTTAATCGTTCATGATAGCTATACACTTTATCTACAAATTGTGCGTGTAACTGCTTATGGGATTCTAAATCAGGATAATTCATTTTTGCCATGTGTACTTCTTCATTGGCAAAGTGTGTTTTGGTATAATTTACAAGGCCCAGTATAAGTTCTTCCAGTCGCTCTTTAGGCGAATTATCCCTAATGCCTTTGTAAAACTTATCGATCAAGCTGAAAAGCTGCTTATGCTCGTTATCAATTTGAATATTGTTTACTGATAATTCGTTTGTCCACATATAAAACATATATAATTACTATTTCTCCCAAAAATATAATCCCTTCATTAAACCAAAAAATATAAAACACTGATTTTCTTACTAAATCTTTTTTTTAACAGGTAAATACATAAACTCAATGATCTGTTAAGATGAAATGTTTTAATCAAGGAAATTCATGATTTCTTGCGACGATAAAGGTACACCGCAATTCTGGGTTTATTGTATTCTCACAATTTGCGTTTTCCAAATCGTGCTTCCTACCTCCATTATGTATTCATCTAATCCAGCATCAATATTAGATGAATAGTTTAGGTTAAATTTTGAAACACCCCGTCTTTACTTTACTTTCGAGCTAAATTTATTAAACCATACAGAATGAATATTAAACAGCATATCCCCAACTTCCTAACATGTCTGAATGTTTTATGTGGTATACTGGCCGTATTTTTTGCCATAAATGCCCGCATTGACTTCGCCATCTGGTTGATCTTTGCCGGCGCTTTGCTCGACTTTGGCGATGGATTTGTAGCAAGAGTTTTAAATGCATACAGTAATATCGGAAAGGAACTGGACTCTTTGGCCGATCTGATAAGTTTTGGTGCGGCTCCCGCAGCCATTTGGTATACCGTTATAAAATATCAGTTGACAGGAAGCTACGCAACAGACTTTTTTACCTTATCAATATCTCAGCAGATTATTACTCTAGCTCCTTTTGTTATGGTAGCTTTTGCTGCATTAAGGCTGGCCAAATTCAATGTTGATACACGTCAATCTGAAAACTTCCTTGGACTGACAACAACAGCAACCGGAATTTTCACAGCTTCTTTTGCTTATAAATTCCTGCAAAATCCTGAGTGGTTTAGTTGGTTATCTCCTCTTATCATTTTGATTGTCATCGGATTTTTCAGCATAATGCTAATTAGCGAAGTTCCAATGTTTTCTCTTAAGTTTAAGAATATGCGGTGGGATGAAAATAAAGAACGTTTTGTGCTTCTTCTTTTAGCAATTGTATTTACTGTTTTGCTTGGAGCTGGTGGAATTGCGGCTGTAATTTTGTACTATATACTTGTGTCGCTCGGCAAATGGTTTTTGGGAGTAAAGTCGTAAATTATCTATGTTATAAAAACAACAATCCCGGTGATAGTAACACCGGGATTGTTGTTTTTATTTTGCTTCTTCCGTTTCCTCTTCAGCTTCTATAAGCTTATTAAACTTCTTCAACCCGAATAACACACTATAATAACTGATAACTATTGTTAGTGGCAAAGCAAAATACCACAATATTTCATGTAAATACTTCATAATCGACTAATTAATATACGTGTACATCATCTGATTTCA
This sequence comes from Carboxylicivirga sp., assembly GCF_982718395.1. Lineage (NCBI taxonomy): Bacteria > Pseudomonadati > Bacteroidota > Bacteroidia > Marinilabiliales > Marinilabiliaceae > Carboxylicivirga > Carboxylicivirga sp. The sequence continues at coordinate 1,650 of NZ_CEXQWX010000200.1, read as the reverse complement.
TCTCTTCTTCATCAATTGGTTTATTATTCATGGCTTTCCACACATACCAGATGTAACCAAACACAAAAGGTACCAATAAAGATACGTAACTCATCGCCGTCAAAGTAAAGTGACTGGATGAGGCGTTTTGTATCGTTAGCGAGCTTTGCAAATCGAAGGTTGACGGATAAAAAGCAGTATTGTTAAAACCAGCAACTAACAATAAGCTGAAAACGGTCAGTACAGTTCCAATACCTGCTGCCCAGATACCTTTTGTACAATCTTTGCGAATGATGCTCGCTCCCAATCCCAGCAACACTCCAACAACACCTAATAAAAACAATATTAACACAACAGGCATTGCAACCAGGTTTTTTAAGTATTTAAAGTCTTCCATAAATACTACTGAGCTTTCCGGATTTATAGCAAAACCATCACGAACAAACAACCAAATTACAAAGGTCAGGAAGAAAATTAGAAAAGGAATTCCATTATAAACTAATTGCTTTTTGGCCCGGTTAAAGATTTCATTGTTCTTAACACTATTCATAAAATAGAGCACACCCAACACTCTTGCTAAAAAGAATACAGCCAATCCAAGTGAAAGGTTATGCAAATTCAATGCTGCTTCTAAACCATGCGACTTCAGCTCCCATTGCGATTGATTCATTTCATTAACTGAAAATTCAGAGCCTGTAAAAAAGGTAGCAACCGCAGTACCAATTAATACGGTTCCTAGTAAGCCGTTAATCAGCAGGAATATTTCATAAGTGCGGGCTCCAAATACATTATTTGGTCTGGAACGAAATTCGTAGGCAATAGCTTGTAAAACAAATGCAAACAGTATTATCATCCAAACCCAATAGGCACCACCAAAACTAGTGCTATAAAACAATGGAAAAGATGCAAAGAAAGCACCGCCAAAAGTAACCAGCGTCGTAAATGTAAATTCCCACTTACGCCCAAGTGTATTAACAAGCATGGTACGTTCCATTGCTGTTTTGCCAATAGTATAGATTAATGTTTGTCCGCCCTGAACAAACATCAAAAACACCAATAAAGCGCCAAGAAGTGATACGATAATCCACCAATATTGCTGTAAAGCTAAATGTGATAAATCTCCAAACATTAGTTATGCCCTCCTTCTTTTGGTCCGTTTTTTATTTGTTTTACCATGATCTTTACCTCTGCAATTGCCAAGGCCACAAAAGTGACCGTGAATAAGCAGAATGTTATTATCACAGAACTGGTATCAATTTTTGAGACTGCTGTCATGGTTGGCATCAGATCCTGTATTACCCAAGGCTGGCGTCCAACCTCAGCTACTACCCATCCTGCCTGACTTGCAATGTAAGCTAATGGAATAGTCCAAAGTGCTGTATAAAGCACCACTTTATTCGACTCCAGTTTCTTCCTGTAAATGAGCCAAAGCACAACAATAAATAATAACATAAAGTGTCCGCCTAAAATTACCATGATATGAAAAGCATAGAATGATAATGAGATTGGAGGAACAATTTTAAACGCATTTAATTCGAGTTGTTCAGGATCAGGATCGTAGTAATTACCATAACCAAAATACCTGAAGTAATTTTCTACCCATTCCTTGTCATCAAACTTTGCCTTTAAGCGGTTATACTCCGTCTCATCTGTACCTTTCGCCTCCTTAAA
>NZ_CEXQWX010000199.1:0-10294 GCF_982718395.1 Carboxylicivirga sp. | reverse complement strand
ATATTAATGGGGCATTCCAATTCCAACGATATGTTAATTCATCTTTGCGAGGCTGTGGCTTCACCATAATTTTCTCACCACTCTTTTTGTCGTAACGAACCACGTTACCATATTGCCATTCGCTATATACAATATTTGGATTTGTTGGGTCAACGCGAGACCAGAATCCATCACCAAATACAGTCACGTACCATTCGCCGGATGTTACTCCAAATTCAGATGTATTACGAACAGGGCCCCCTTGAGTTGCGTTGTCCTGAGTTCCACCATATATATTGTAGAACGGTGCTTCGTTATCAACTGTGACACGGTAGTATTGGGTCACAGGCAAGTTGCTTATCTGGCGCCAGGCTTTACCGTCATCATAAGTAATATATACGCCGCCATCGCCACCAATCATGTAGTGTTTATTGTCGGTTGGATCAATCCAAAGTGCATGGTCATCAACATGACGATCTTTAGTACTTAATTTAGTCCAGGTTTTTCCTCCATCTTTGGTGACATGAGAGAAGGTTTCTACTGAATAGACTTTATCAAATTCAACCGGATCACAGAAAATTTCATTATAGTACTGTCCACTTGAGTGATGATCGCTCATTTTATTCCATGATTCGCCACGATCGGTTGTGCGGAAGAAACCGCCCGATTTATTGGCCGCTTCAACGATCAGATATAAAACATCGGGATTTTGCGGTGAGATAGCTATTCCCATACCACCAATATGTTCTGAAGGCAATCCTTTCATAATTTTTCGCCAGTTCTTACCCGCATCTGTTGACTTATAAACGGCCGATTCCGGTCCACCACCAATTTTGGTGTGAACATGGCGTCGACGCTGCTCAGAAGTGGCATAAAGAATATCTGGGTTACGAGGATCACAAATGATATTATTGATACCTGTGTTTTCACTAACGTTAAGTACTTTAATCCAGTTCTCGCCACCGTCGGTTGTTTTGTATAAACCACGATCACCACCTGGTCCCCACGCTGAACCTTCAGCAGCAACATAAACCACATCCGAATTACGTGGATCAATCAGAATCATACCAATCTGGCGTGATTCTTTCAAGCCCATGTTTTTCCATGATTTACCACCGTCAACAGTTTTATAAACACCATCTCCATAGCCTAAGGCACGCTGGTGGTTGTTTTCACCGGTACCCGCCCATACAACGTTACTGTTATTTGGATCCATTGCCAGGCAGCCCATTGAATAAGCGCCATATTTGTCAAACACAGGTTCGAAGGTGATACCTTTGTTAGTTGTTTTCCAGATGTTACCACTGGCAACCGCTACGTAAAATTCGGAATGGTTGTTTGGATTGACAGCAAAATCAGCAATTCGTCCTGAAGTAAAAGCTGGACCAATACCGCGTAGTTTTAAACCGGAAACCAGTTCACTGTTTATCGGTTTCTTGTCTTTTTCTGAATCTTTGTCTTTTTTCTTTTGGGCAAAAGTTGTTGCATTACCTAATAATAATGCACCCACCAATAGGATAGAGGTGAGTTTTCCTAAGGAACGATTTATCATTATTCTATAATTTGGGAGTGAATATTTAAATGATAAAATCGAAGATAGCACAATAATGCAATCTGTACCATTATTTTCAATGAAGAATGTATGACAGAATGAAATTATTGAATAAGCAAAACAGGTTATTATTTACCCATATCCGTATCCATAGCCATAACCGTAACCATACCCTTGTCCATATCCCAGACGGTTACTCTTGACTTTTATGTCGTTAACCACAATCTTAAATGAGTGGATGTCCTTTGAATTCAGGTCTGTAAATAGGCTTTTTGTCAAGTGACGTCGTGAACTATTATGGCGAACAACAAAAAGGTGTTGATCAGCATACGGTAATAATGAAATCGCATCAGCAACCCGTCCTATTGGCGGTGTATCCATTATTACATAGTCAAATTGTTCAAGTAGCTGGTTGATAAGGTTTTTTATTTTTGCCTCGCGAGTTAATAATTCAGAGGCATTTAGCGGCTTTGCACCCGAGCTAATGTAGCAGAGGTTCGTTTGTGGACTCTTAGTAATAAGCTCAGAAATGTTATCGTTAATTCCGCTTAAAAATTCAGTTAAACCGACAGTTGTATTTTGATTGTTTAGGTATTGTTCGATTTTAGGCTGTCGGAGATCGAAATTAAGCAGTACTACCTTTTTATCCATTTGGGCAAAGGATGCAGCCAAATTAATCGATGTAAATGTTTTTCCTTCACTCATATTGCCGGAGGTAATTAAGAATACCTGTTTTTCTTTCTTTTCGCCCGTCAGGTGATTGATGTTTGTTCTGAGAGAACGGAACGATTCAGCAACCAGTGAATTAGGTCGTGATTGCACAACGAAGGGTTCTTGTCGTTGATTATGAATGATATGACCGATAATAGGGTTGTTTGTGATATCCTTAATATCCTCATTGCTCTGAACTTTATCGTTGAAAACCAGTAATAGCCAAATGATGCCCATTGCCATTAATAAACCGATTAAAACTGTTTTTTGATAGACTCTTGAAGGAGGAGTACTTACCAATTTAGCCTGGTCTTTTTTTGCAAGATCCAGGATTTCATGCGATGGCATGGTTGAGGCTTTGGCAATTTGCATCTCAGAGCGCTTGGTTAGTAACAGAGTATATAGTGTTTCGTTGATAGCATGACGCCTTTGTATTGAAACAATTTTCTGTTCATGATGAGGTAATTCAATAAGACTTTCTTGACTGTACCTAACTTTTCTCTCAATGTCGTCGATTTCATTCTGGATGGTGGTCTTTGAACTCTTAAGAATTTCAAGAATAGTCTTTTTTAGGTTCTTAACTTCAGTTTTATTGTGAGCCAATTGTGGAATGTCCTTTTTTGTTCTGCTTTCAATGTTTTCAATTTCCAGGTAGGATGCAAATAATTGATTCATCAATGAAGAAAGATGTGGATTTTCTATTCTCATTGAAGTTGGCGGAAGCATATCCTCAATTGAGGAATTCTCATGTAAATATTTTTCCAAATAGTCATAGTATCTTATCTGAAGGTTTAGTTCTGATAGTTGTGTCTGAAAACTATTTAGTTGATTGTAAATCGATGTTTTTTGAACATCTAATTCTATACCACCGTTATTGTCGATTACATTTTGTATGGATGATTCAGTATAACTTAATGAATCATGAACCTGTGATAACTGGTTGTTGATAAAGTCAATTGTCAGCTCTTTTGCTTTGTTTTTACCTTCAACTTCTTTACTGAGAAAAGCTGAGGTTAATTGATTCAGAAAAGTGGTTCCCAAGGCAATATTGCTGGTTTTGAACGAGATATTCAGTATCGATGAATTAGGTGTTTCTTCAATAGCAAAATTCTGAAATTGCTGGACACAGTCGTGCTTCGATTTAAATTCAAAATATATGTTTGTATTAGCAGTTGTTTTGTTTAATGGTTTAATTGCAAAGGCACAATAATCAGTTATAAAATAGGATGAGATAGAAATGATTGTATCAAGTTCTATCGTTGTCCATTTGTTAATAAACTCTTCTTTTGAATAACTGTATAAGGCTGCATTTTCTTTATTGGCCTTCAAATGAATGGTACTGTCATTAATAAAATCAAGTGTAAAAACAGTATTGATTGGTTGAGGATGCTCCTTTATATATTCGATTTTAAATGCTGATGAAGGGTAATTCAGTATGTTATTACCATAGGTATCCTCCTGGAAAATTCTTAATTCAAATCCAAGGTTATCGATCGTGTTTTTAATGAATTCGTAAGATTTAAGAATACCTTTCTGGTTGGCAATTTGTTTTTTTGATTGATTGAATTCACTTAACCCAAGTATACTGTTTGGATCGGCGCTTTCATCATCGAGTATTAAAATTTTTGTCGATACCAGGTACTCAGGCAGTGTTGTTGCATTAATATAGAATGCAACAGCAAATGAAATCAACAGTGATATAACAATAAGAGGCCAATGTTTTAAGCCTCTTATTATAAGTCTGATATAATGATCAAAATTTGCCTGAGTAGCTTTATTCGGCTCCATGTTATTCAGTTATGGCATATATTGAAAGCGCAATAGAAATAATACCAGCCATTAAAGCATAAGGAAATTTCTCGAAAGCATATGATTTCGATTGTCTTGGTTTTACATAAACTACATCATCAGGTAATAAAAACAGGTATTCGGATTCTAGAATTTTACTATCTGTTAAGTCAAGTGTTTTAACTATGCTTCCATTAGGACTTTTTCGAACAAGCGTTACGGCATCAGCTTCTGCAAATTCCTTTAACCCACCAGCCATACTAATAGCTTGTAAGATGGTGATTTGTTCTCTGTCGATAGTGAAACTTCCCGGGCTATTAACTTCACCGATAATAGAGATGCGAAAGTTGACCAGTTTTATTTGAACAGTTACATCATCAAAATACTCTTCAACAGCTTCCTGTATGGCATCCTGAGCTTCTTCAATTGTCAGGCCTTTAACCATAACTTTGTCGACAAAAGAATATTGAACATATCCTTCCTCATCAACTTTATATGAATTGAGGTAGATGTACGAGTCATTCATCAGTTCAGGGAAATCTGAACGGAAGTATTTTGAGGTTTTTACATCTGCACTGTAGACTTTTAAATACAGGTTGTCGCCGTAATTAATTTTATATGCATCTCTTTCCGAATTAACAAACTCCTGGCTATAATCAGGAATTGATAAAGGTTGTATAAGTTCTGACTTTTTAAGACTTATGCATGAGCTTGATACTAGAGCAAAGCAAGCAATAATTATTGTTGGTAACTTGGTAGCTTGTAGTTTTCTTTTCATAGAATTACGATTTATCTTATTTTCTTTAGTGCTTCTGTCATTTCTATTTTTTCTCCATTCAGGTAGGCAACCGGAAATGATATTGTTTTTCCGATTAGTTTCCATTTTTCAATTGCCAGACTGTAAGATGGGCCAATAACTATCTGATATTTAAACCAGCCTTCTTCTTCCTTAATGCGTATTTGATCAAAGCCGGTGTTTAGTTTTTCTTTTTCTTCGTAACTAAGTGGTTTTCTGCTGGCAGCCAATTGGATGACAAACGTAAGTTCAGGTTCCATTGGCTTATGGAGTTCGATGTGCTTTACAGTTTCCCATAGACTAAGTCTTTCTATACCCCTATAGGCTACTAAAAAAGAATTTTTGTTTGGGAAATTGTTTATTGCTGATCGTGCATTTAAATAATCTGTACCTGCTGGTATCTGGTATTTATGCCAATTGTTTTCTTTTATTATTCGTAATTGATTATGGTCGATTGTCAAATTAGTTAGTTCAACATCTGTTAAAGGACTGCGGCTGGCAGCTAACTGAATATAAAACTCGACAGAATCGGATGCATTCTGTATTTCCGATTGAAGTTCAGTTTTTTGGTTGGCAACCTTGACTTGGACTAATTGTTGATTAGATAATTCTCCGTTGGGTTGGTTATTATCTGGTACATTAACTTCTTTGTTCAAAGCCGATAATTGTTTGTTTGTGTCGGCTGTTTCCTGGTTGGCGTATTTATTCCAGGCTTGAGCAAGTGAGGTTTTGGTAAATTCAAAATCAAACTCATAAAAGAACTTGTCATCGCCATTGTACTCCTTAAATATTTTTGGTTTGACCACTAAAGTATCGTGTGTGTTGCTGGCGCCTGTCTTATTGAGCTTTATTTTTGCAGAAGTTGCTCTAACGTTGAATGTATCAGTGTAGTTGGTAAAAGGACTGTACCCTTTAATTACTGTTGTAATTGAATCCTGATTTTGTGTTTGCTGTGTTAGGTCAATTGAATCTTTACTGGCACTGGATAGCGAATCTGTTTTGATTATTGGTTTGATTTCAAGGTGTTTATGCCTGAGAGTATCTTTAGTAACAAAGATAGTGTCATCAAAAATTAAAACATCCTTTTTCTTGCTTTCCGACTGTGTATTAGCTATTTGGCATATGATGCCTATATAGCCACACAACGCAATTATTCGTAAAATCATAATATAGCTGTTTCCCAACGGAGACTATGTACGGAAATGTTCCAAATAAGTTTCAATTGAAGAAAATAGACTAAAAAGGTCGAATATTTGAAATTTTTTAATAAAAATACTATAGAAATAGTTGATATACTACAAATATAGTACTATACTTGTAGTATATCAATTTAGCTTACAATCAAATCATTTGATGAAAGAATTAGAGGTTTTAAGTTTTAAACATACGAGATGAAACAACTCACAAAAGCAGAAGAAGAAGTGATGCAAATCCTTTGGACATTAGGAGAAGGTGTTATTAAGGATATTTTGAATGGGTTTACGAATAAACAACCAGCATATAATACAGTCGCTACAGTTCTGAAAGTTTTGAAAAATAAAGAAGTGGTTGACTACAAGAAGATAGGGAATGTTTATGTGTATTTTCCATTAATTAGTAAGGAAGAGTACTCTTCATTTCAGATGAAGCACTTATTGAAGAATTACTTTGAGGGAAGTTTTGCTCGTTTGGCTGCATTTTTTGCCAAGGATAATGATATGTCGATTGAAGATTTGGAGGAGTTATTGAAAGAGGCAGAAAACAAAAAGTCAAAATAAACACCATGGAATTAATAACTTATCTTTTAAGGTCAATTCTGATTTTAATTTTGTTTCTGATAATCTATCAATTGCTGTTAAGAAATGATGCCCATTTTAAAGCGATACGTTTTTTTCTGCTTTTAGGATTAATAGCAGCTTTGTTTCTTCCCTTAGCCGAAATAAATTATACTGTTGTGGTCGAGACTTTTGAGAGTGGTAGTGTTGTTAATGCAATAACACCTGCTTATGGGCCTGTTCTTGCATCAGACGTTGAAGAGACAAAATCGTTTAATTGGAATGAAGCTATTGGGACAGCGTATTTGTTCATAACTTTTTTGTTTGTGATTCGCTTTTTAATAATGCTATCTAAGATGCTTATTTTGGTCAGAGGATCACAAAAGGTAGTATATAATGGAGTTGTGGTTTGGGTTAATTCCAATGTAGAAATACCCTTTACTTTTGGTAACCGGATATTTGTTAAAAACAAACAATACCTGACATCTGGGAATGATGAAATTCTGAATCATGAGCGTATTCATCTTGTTCAACAACATTGGATTGATGTCATTTTAAGTGAGTTATTTATTGTATTTCATTGGTTTAATCCATTTGCATGGCAGTACGCACGATTGATTAAGCAGAATCTGGAGTTTTTGGCTGATCGTGGAGTACTTGAAAGTGGTTTCAACTACGAAAAATATATTGAAACAATTATTTGTGAAACAATGGGAGCGGAAGTATCAGTGCTAGCCAATCACTTCCGATTCTCCCAAAATAAACGACGATTAAAAATGATGAAAAACGACAAAAAATCCAAATGGCGACTACTTAAGTTGTTATTGGTACTGCCAATACTTGGTGGTTTGCTTTGGGCTTTTAGTGAGCCGGTTTATAACTATCAATCTGTCTCTGATGAAATAAACGACACATTCATTCAGGATAAAAATGAAACTTTTATTGTAAAAGGTTACGTTTTTAGTCAGATTGATACACAAATGATTCGTAATCTGGATACAGGTATGTATGAGATGAAAGTAGTTGGCTCCCCATTGCCAGGGACCAGTATTGTTATTAATAGGACTACCCGTGGGTGTGTCGCAGACATTAAGGGGGAGTTTGAGCTTGAGGTTGCAATAGGAGATGAAATTGTATTTTCATTTGTTGGCTTTGAGACTCAGGTTGTGAAGGTGAAAAACAAGAATAGTATCGAGGTTGTGTTAAGAAAAACAGTTTACGAACTAAAACCGACATTAAATACAAAGCATGTTACAGAGAAAAGTACAGTAGCTCCTAAAACTAAAACGACGGATAATAAGGAAATCTTTTACATTGTTGAGGAAATGCCGAAATATAAATATGGTATGGATTCATATTTTTGGAAATTGGGACAACTGGTTGATAAGGCAAAATCGAAAGAGGATTTATCAGGTAAAGTGAAGGTTAAATTTATTATTAATTCCAAAGGTAATTTACAGGAGATTGAGGCAATTAGCAGAGGCGGAGAAACCGAAGCAAAATATGCTATTGATATTGTTTCTGAACTGAATGAGTGGAAACCTGGAAAACAACGAGGTAAACCCGTTGCATGTTTTTTCACAGTGGGAGTTGATTTTAAGTGATCCTCAATACGACTTGCGTCGCATCAATAAGTAGGTAATTATTAAATTATAATGAATTAAGAGGCAGTGTAAAAGTAAACTCACTGCCTTTTTTTAATTCACTCTTTACACAAATCTGGCCTCCATGTTTTTCGATAAATTCCTTGCATAAAACGAGACCTAGACCAGTCCCTTGTTCATGGTTTGTGCCAGGAGTTGTATGGTTGTTATCTATGGCAAATAAGTGATTTAGTAAAGAAGGTTCAATTCCTGTACCGTAATCTTTAAAAGTAAATGTTTGATTTTTAGCATCTGTTTGATGTGAGATCTCAATTTTATTATTTGAGTAACTGTACTTTATAGCATTAGATAGTAGGTTGCGGATAATAGACCCTAGCATATTTCTATCAGCATAAACCAATGTGTGATTTGGAACTGAATTTATTATTCCTATATGTTTTTGTTTAGCCAGTGATTGCAAGCTTTCTATCTCTTGATGAATAATTGAATTTACTTCAAAGAACTCAGGTATGAAGTCCATTTTTCCAGATTGCGATCGCGCCCATTCCAGTAAATTAGTCAATAAATCCATCGCCTGATGAGATGATTTTTGGATGATGTTGGCAATTTTCTCCGTTTTTTCAATGTCATTAACTTCACTGACGAGTATATCACTTAATCCAACAATACTATTAAACGGACTTTTGAGATCGTGGGCAATGATCGAGAAGAACTTATCCTTAGTGACATTGAGCTCCTTTAAGCGGGCTTCGTTTTCTTTAAGGGCTTTTTGAGCTTCCATTCGTTCAGTAATATCATTTGCGAAAAATGATGCACCAATAACTTCATCTTGAAGGCACATAGGGTTCATTGATACTTCCACATAAATTATTTTAGTACCAACATCTATTTCATCGACAAAGGAAAAACGTTCATTATTTAACGCTCTATCATAACGAGCTTTCCAAATTGGTTTTAGAGGAGGAGGTAATGAATTCAGTATATTGACGCCTTTATTCAGCATTACACCAAAACTATTGTAGAATTCATTTCTAAATACAGAATTTGTAAAAAGTATTTCATACTTATTGTTAATTGCCCATATGCTCTCTAAAGTATTTTCCATTATGGCAAGCATATTTGCATTCTTCTCTCTTAATGCCTCAGCAGACTTTTTTTGTTCCGTAATTTCATGGCTTAATGCTGTAACGCCAGTAACTTGATTGTTTACAATAACGGGATTTAAATAAACTTTGTAAAAGCGTTTTTCTCCTTCGTGTTCGTTTGTGAATTCGAAGTTAATACGATGTCCACTCATAGCTTCATCGTATTTTTCTTTCCAGAAATTATATAGTTCGGGTGTTGCTTTAAGAATGTACAATGCATTTAAGCCTGCTTTGAGCTCAATACCAAATGACTTAAAATATTCTTTCTTAAAAAAATCATTAAAGATGGAGTAGCAATAATCAGAATCTATTGACCAAATTGATGCATCCTGATTGTTAATAAGTGAATTTAAATTGGCTGTTGTTAGGTCTCTGTTAAGTTGATTAGATTGACATTCTTTGATTTCACGGCGTAGCCTTTGGCATTCATCAATTAAATCTTGATATGTCAATTCTTTTTTCCCCATCAGTATCTATTCAATTTTCATCATGTAATGTGTCAGAAGTGAAACACCACGAAAGAAAATACCTACATGTATTAGAATTGTCCTATGTATTTAACAATACTAATCGAGAAAGGTTATAAAAACAGGGAGAAAATTCTGATTACTTTTGTTTGTATGCTGTTTTAAGATTTTTAAGAATAGTAAACCCTCGATCAACATCTTCATCATTTACTATAATTGTAAATTCGTTAGTTGTTGAGATAACCTCCTTAATGTTAACGCCTTCCCAGGCAATAGCTTTAAGGATATGGTAATAGAAACCAGTTACCTGTACGTTTGCTGCAGGCAATTTTAAAGTAATTGCAGAAAGTTCACTTTGCTTAAGTAAACAGTCTTCACTGGCAAAGTATTTTTCAACCAGCCCTTCATAAGCAGAGCTGACAACCAGGTTTGATTCAAAAACTCCCCGTACCAAGGTGTAAAAAACGTCCTGATGATTGCTGATTTCATGCATTACCT
>NZ_CEXQWX010000198.1:0-10318 GCF_982718395.1 Carboxylicivirga sp. | reverse complement strand
CTTCCAGGCCGTCTTCCCCTTCGGCTACATAATCAATCAATTCTGCATTACTATTGGTAATAACTGAGGTGGTTGCATCAATACATGCTTGCAGCATTTCCTGGTTATCATTGTCCCGACTGGCATACCAGAGGGTTATATGTGCTTTCAATGCCTCGGCACTGGCTTTATTGGCTGTAATGGCCCATTGGCTATGACCTGGTTCAGAATAATCCAGTAAGCCAATCGCTTTATTCACGGCTGTCAATGCAAAGTCAAGAACCTCTTTTTCATCTGATCTCGGAAGCTCAACAATATAACCATCCTCAGTAACTAACTGATCAGAAGTTTCAATAGAAAGATTAACAACCGGCACTTCTCCCCAAACACGTGTTAAATAAAAGTAGCTCAAAGCTCGTATAAAAGCAGCCTCACCAATAATACGGTCTTTTTCTTCAGGAGAACTAAAAAGATTATCATCCATTCCTTCCACATATTGCTCAATCGTAAAAGCCCAGTTGGCTGCACGGTATAAACTTTTCCAATCTCGTGTAGATTCACGGTAAGGCAATACAAAATCACCATTATTAAGAATGTACTTGATAATCCAGTCATCGTGCCACAGAAAGGTCATTCCGGGAAACTCTCCCCAAAACATGAAACTTGCCTGTGTTGTGATCGCCTCTTTAAAAAGACCATAAGCTCCGGCTAAAGCCTGTTCAGCATTACTTTGATTCACCCAAAAAACTGCAGGGTGGGTAATGCTTTGTGGTTCACGCTCTAAAAAATCCTCACACCCAGATGATAACAGAAGGGTTAAGACCAATAATAAGCCCGATATTTTTTTTATATATTTCATTGTATTCGATTTTTAGAATCTGACATCAATACCAAAAGAGATTGTTTTTGCCTGTGGATAACCGTTCCCTAACACATGCCCTTTGGCATCGACCATCGATGCATCCACCACTGCATCCGAACGTTGCCACATCCAAGGATTGAGTACATTCGCATACAAACGTAAGCGTGTTAAACCCCATCTCTTAATAATGCTGTTTTTATTAAATGTATATCCTAAAGAGGCACTGGTAATTTTCCAGTAATCACCACTTTCAATCCAGAGTGTTTGATTTCCTCTAAACCCGTAGTATGGGCCTAAGCTGGGACTAGCCGGATATAATGCAGGGAATCGCGCTCCCGCAGCACCATCACCTGGTTTTTCCCAGAAACTATACTTACTTAAATCTGCTAATCCTTGTTTAGCCCAACTGTCACCACCTCGATCATAAGCATCCATGTAGCTGTTCAGTACTGTATTTTTAATATCAGCTCCAAAAGAGAATTGACTGTAAGCCTGCAGATACCATCCTTTATATTGCAGATTCACATTAAATGAACCCTGAATTTCTGGTATCGGTGAATAATCGCGTGCCAGTTGCAAGTCATGTGTTTCATTTATAATATAATCTCCATTCAAATCTTGCCAAATAGGGAACCCGGGACGAATAGCAGCCCAGGCACTTTTTCCGGTCAGAGGTTGTCCTGTATATGGATTCACCGGTAATTGACTCAAGTCATCAATGATGTAGTCATTGATAAACATTTTATAAAGATTGATTGGTCGCCCCACCACATATCCATAGTCATTTCCTGTATAGTCGCGATTGCCATTAGGAAGAGCTGTGATGAAGTTCTTATTTTGTGCCAAACCTGCTGTTAACTCCAATCGCAAATTATTATGACGAGGGAACACATGGTAATTGATCATTCCTTCCCAACCGTAATTCAAGATTCCCGCCACATTGGCTTTAGCAGTATTATATCCGGAGTAAGCCGGAAACTCAACATCAAAAAACAGTTTATCAGTTTGCTTATGGTATGCATCAAAGGTAAGATTCAAACGGTGTCCAAACATCTCCAGGTCAAATCCAATATCCCATTGTTCTGAATCTTCCCATGAAAGTTGATCGTTTCCAATGGCTCCATAATTAGGTTTAACACCAGTGATCCCTGCATAAGATGATACATTCATCTGGTTACCCCAATAGGCTTGCCCTCCATAACCAAGGCTGTAAGCTCCAAATCGTAAATAGTTTTGCTGGAACTGTTTTCCGTTAATACCCCAACTGAAACGGACTTTAGCAAGGTCCACAAAATCTCCAACTACCCCTTTAATAAAAGGCTCTTCAGATAATAACCAGGCTGCAGAAAATGAAGGGAATTTTGCCCAGCGCACGTCAGCCCCAAAGCGGGAAGATCCATCCATACTGAAAGTTCCTCCAAGAATATATTTCTCTTTGAATTTATATCCCACGCGTGCGAAATAAGATAACATAGCATTTTCACTGATATCGGTATAGCCCCAAATTTCATCTTGTGTATACCTGCTGTTTATCACCCTAATCGCATCGCTACCAAAACCGACTGCAGTTGTACCCATATCTTCGTATCGGTTATAATCGGTTTTTACACCCAAAATAGCTGTAATATTATGGTTGCCAATATCTGTGATATAGTTGAAATAAGTATCGGTTGAAATGTTAAAACGCGTATATATAGCATAGCTTGCGAATCCATCGCCTTCTTCGCGAATGGTTGATGGTTCATAGAAGTTCTTCTTGTTGGTTGAATATACAGAAGTGACCTGAGAGCTAATAGCTAAATCCTTATACAACTGAAAACGCATTAAATTGGATAGGGTCGTTTGAATTTGCCTATCCTCATTGAGTTTAGATTCTAATTCTCCTTGAAGAGACTGACGTTTTTCATCAGTAATAGCAAACAATGAGGATTGAAGCGAAGCCGGATTGACGGGAAGCGCATTATTCATATTATACGAACCCAAGTAAGGATTCCCTTGCCCGGTTTGATTATCGGTATATACCAGATTGGTGCGAAACTGATTGGTAAAGGCTCTGCCTACTTTGGAATTGAGATTACCTGTAACTGTATATCTCTTAAAACCTGTAGCAGTTACAACACCTTTATTATCATTATAACCCACAGACAATCTGTAGTTGGATTCATTGGAACCTCCACGCATACTTAAAGAGTACTGTTGAGTTACACCTGTTTGATAGAACAGTCCCTGGTAATCCACATTATTATTGAATGCCGGATTCAGGCTATCTGTTAATAACATAGGTACTTCCTGCGATAACAACTCATCATGTTTCCACCATTTATTAATCATATCCATTTTGGCGCGTCTTTCAGCAGCACCCACCAGCATAGATACCAGTTCAGGTTTTGGCTGAATTCCATAACTTGCCGTAAATGAAAATTCTGGCTTTTCCAATGCTTTACCTCCTTTGGTGTTAATGATAATCACACCATTTGCTCCGCGCGAACCATAAATAGCCGCAGCAGAGGCATCCTTTAAAATATCAACACTTTCGATATCTGCAGGATTCAGTGATGCTAGGAAGTCAGTATTAGAAACATTGAATCCGGCTAAATCTTCCAAAGATGTTTGAACCCCGTCAACTACATACAAGGGGTTACTAAAGGCCGAATTGACATCGATTGCTCCACCAATACTGGTGTTTCCACGAATAACAATGGAACCTCTGGAGCCAGGTGCTCCTGACAAAGAAACAGCCTGCACCCCTGTTGATTGTGTGCCTAATAGTTCTGATACACTGGTTACCGGAATGTTCTCAATAGCATCAGAACGGATGCTTGACACGGAGGCTGTTACATCGCGTTTGTGTACAGTTTCATAACCAATGGCGACTACTTCATTCAAACTGATGGATTCTTCGACCATAGTGATATCAATGGTAGCTCTGCCTGCAACTCTGATCTCCTGATTTTCATATCCTATAAAGGAATAGATTAGTACAGCTTCTTCCGAATTCACTTTAATGCTATACGAACCATCAATGCCGGTAATTACTCCATTGGTTGGATCTGCTTTTTCAACTACATTTAAACCAGGTATTGGTTCCCCCCTGGTGTCAATTACTTTTCCACTAACGGTTATCATCTCCTGCAGGAAATTGTCTTTAACTTGTGGTACCTCATTGGGGAGAATAGCTATATAATTCTCCACTATTCTGTACGATAAGTTGGTATCTTTCAATACCTGATCGAGCAGTTCCAAAATAGAAAGTTCCTGAAAATTACCCGAAACCTTATGATTTGAAATGGATGCATCTGACTTATAATAAATATAGAAATCAGATTCCTTTTCAATCTTGTCAAACACATCTTTAATGGTAGCATCTTTCACCTTAAAGGAAAATCTGGACTTCTGAGCCAACGCATTTGTAGCTCCCAAGTTCATTAAGCACACCATTATAAGAAATAAAGTCAATCTCATAACAAGCCATAGTTTTCCACTCCGTCCTGATAAGGACGAACCTAATTTGTTTTTTTTCATAAATTTGTACTGTTATTAATTAATATTACCCGTAAGGGTTAATTCGTAACAGCTCTTTAAATACCGCCATATTTTAAGAGCTTTCAGAATCACCGGAAAACAGATTTTTTTGTTTTCCGGTTTTTTTACGATGAGTTCAATTTCATTTGGTTGAGTTACTTGATGGTTATTACTGTTTTCTGATCTTCATAATATTTAATGGTATAATCAATTTGTCCGGTCATTTTCATTACGGCCAGAATCTGATCTACCGGTTTGTTTTTTAATAATGCTCCATTGATACGTAATTCCTTAGCCGTTTCGTTTTCAAATACAACATTCACATGATACCAACGCTCCATATAGCGGGCTACACTTTCCATCTTTTCATCCCGAAACTGTATAATCCCTTTCTGCCAGTTGGTATACATGTCTGTTTTAACCTCATGAATTAACAATTCCTGATCGTCAGGTGACCATACTGCTGACTGATTTGGACTCAGCCTGACAGACTTCCCGGCCGCTTCCCAGTCGACATATACTTCACCTTCTATCAATACAGTTGTATAAGGCTCACCCTGATAAGCTGATAAGTTAAACTCAGTGCCTGTTACCCGCACGTCATACACATCTGTACTAACAATAAAGGGTTTGAGCTTATCGGTAGTTACAGAAAAATAAGCTTCTCCTTCAATGGACACTGCTCTTGTTTTCTTATTAAAAGTGGTTGGATACGTCAACTTTGACGAAGCATTTAAAACAACCATAGAGCCATCTGGCAACACAACTTCTGCTGTCTGTCCTGCAGGAGCCACCACCTGTGCAAATTCATTAGTACTTATTTTTTCATTGCCAAATTGACTCCATCCCCAATAGGATAATCCCAGGGATATCGCCATGATTGCAGCATAATTCAGTAATTGTTTCCACCGAAGTTTTATTTGTCTGGTTCCAAGTCCTGTTTTCTGTCGAATTGTTTTGTAGGCAACTTCCTTTTGACCATCAGGTAATGATCGGCGTGTTCCTACCAGTGCTTCCAGTAACTTCATTCTTGCACCATCTTCATGGTCAGTAAACGGTTCGTTTTTCTCTATATCGTTCATTCTTTAATTCTGTTAATACAGTCGTTTGTTATTGACTTCATATAGTAAAGCCAGTAACCCGGCTTTACCCTATGTCGGATTTTAACTTTTTTTATCTTTTTTGAAATGAGAGGGAGATGATCAGAAAAACAACCAGTTAACAATGGGCAAATAATCCTTAAGATTATTTTTAAATACTTTCAATGCCTTGGTCATTTGAGCTTCAACAGCTTTTTCTGAGATATTAAGTTGCTCTGCGATTTCCCTGTTTTTTAGTTCCTCAAATCGACTTAACAGGAAAACTTCTTTACACCTGGGAGGTAATTGCTCAAGGGTTTGTTCAATAATTTGATTGATCTCTTTAAAAATCAGTTCTGAGGTGTCGAACTGTTCCAGTGCTTTTAGTCCAAGTGCATTCTCATTGGATGGATCCAGCCGGGAGTTATCAACTAATGATTCCTTACGTCTTTGCCGTAATAGTTTTATGCAATCATTTTTTGTAACGGTAAACAACCAGGCCATCAAATTAGAATCTGCTCTTAAATCTTTTCGTTTCTCCCAAAGTTTAATAAAAGCCCCTTGAGCTATACTATTGGCAGAATCATCGTCCTGCACAAATTCTTTGGCAAAGAAAAAGAGTTTATCGTAGGAGGAATCAAAGGCATACCTGAAGTATTGCTCTTCATCTTTTTGTATTCCCTGAATAATATGCGTATCTAAAATCTCCATTTACATCCCCCGACCAACAAATATATAATAACAAATCGTTCTACAACCTTTCATGTACATTTGTTTTGAGTCGAATTTGCTTTCGTTACATTATTTTAATGGCGATTTCTACGCATATACAACAGAGGTTCAGTTCTGATCCTGAATGTTTTGAAAGAAAAATGTGCAACAAGAACTTATTAAAACAAGAAAAGGGATTTACTATTGAGCAAACCCCTTTTCTTGTTTAAGCTAATAGCCATTAGCTTTTATATCCCTTGCTTATTATTTGTGAATTCTGAAATTAAATCCAACTTCAACTCTTTAAACAATTGATGCACTTCATTCATCCTTTCGATGGTTAGTTGCGTCAGATAGGCCTGTGCTTTCTTTGGATTTTTCTTTAATAAAACCTGCGCTTTTTCATCAACCGACTCTTGCTCAGAAAAGAAACTAGCTTCTAATGGTTCACGCTTTTCGACTACCTTCTTGTGTGCATCTTGCCAACGCAGGTACATCAGGTTATCCACAAAGTCAACGGCCCAACGGATGCTGTTATCCTGGTAATATTCCGGATTGTAGACTTTATAGCATTCGGCCACATCTGTCACACCGGTATAAATCGGAACGTACGCACTTGTATATGCATTATCTACATAAAACCAGTAAACTCCTCCAATCTCATCAGGGAGCCATCCTCGCAATTGTGCAACCATACCATATTCGCCTCTTGCCCGGGCTACATTTCGACGACTGTTGATGTTCATTACCCTCCGCATCTCTTTGGTTGGGAATGGTGTTGCAAAAGCACTCTTTGTTAGTTTTCCTTCCTCATTAGGGTAATACCATGTTGGTGCATTTTCCTTATCGTAAATTGTTCCTTCGAAGGTTGAGCGCTGAAAAGCCATTACATCCTGAACCGACATCTTTTTCTCAGGTTTAACAGAGAATGGGTAAATTGATATAGGTTCAATGTATTGTGTGTATTGGTTTTCGCCTTCCCAAATTGAGTTGGTAAAGCGGTCGGGCCATTCGGTATAATTAGGGGCGAAAGTGGCATAGAATAACCAGAAACGTGAGGTTGACCATTCGCGTGGGATAGGAGAATAAACTTCTTGCCAGATAAATGGTTCGCCAGATTCAGGATTGTACCAGCCACGGTCAATCGCTTCTTGCATATAGTTTGATGACGCCCTGAAATTATCCTTATCATTAATGTTAATTTGCTTGATGATGCTCCAGTTCGGTATTATCATCACATGGTCATCAGGTACACGCTGCGCTGCCCAGATGCATCCTGGTTTGCCACTGTCCTTCTTCCATTCATTACCAACACTGAATACCTCCAATACCCATATCTCATCAGTATCAGCAATGACCAATGATTCACTTTCACCAATGCACGACGGAAGGAATCCATGGGTTTCAAACAGTTGGGTGATTAGTTTCAAAGCATCTTCTGCTTTTGTGCAACGTTGGAGAGCGAAGGCCTGCGCCTGCTCAATGGTCATTATTTGTTCACAAATGGAGCGATCCACCATTAATTCAGGACGTTGACTTAACGTGCTTTCACCAATGGCTAATTGCTTAGAATTGATTTGTGGGTAAGCAGTTTGGAAATAGGAGTAAGTCTGCTCCACTTGTGGGATGTGGCCAATCACTTCACCATAATCACCTAGTGGACGACCAGATTCTATCATGCCCCAATAAACAGGAGCTTTTTCGCCAACTTTAAATTGTTGACCAGGAACGAAATTTATCCGGCAATCAGGTCCGGCATCTGTATGTGAAACAATGACAGAACCATCCACCGATGCTTTTTTACCAATAGCAATAACGGTACAGGCAATTAAATGACTGTAGGTGCCAAGTAAAAGTAATATTGTTATAATTGTTTTCATGGGAATTAATTTAGTCTGTAGTCAGAAGTCAGTTGTTGGTTGTGTACCTCCTAAGCATCTTTGAGATACTAAGGAAGTTGTTGATGATTATTGAAGTTTGCTTATAGTTTTAAATAACTATCTAAAAATAAATCCTTTTTTTAATGGATCTTGCGGATCAAACCAGAATTCGTTTTTTCCCGTAAGGTGAGCCGTTCCGCTTACTTCAGGCACTACTGCTTTATGAGGGCCATAAGTTGTTTCTTCTGTTACCATCACATCCATTGTGGTACCCAGGATGCTTTCAATAGTAATGCGTTCTCCGTTTTTTAACTCGCCTTTGGCGTGATGCAATGCAGCACGGGCACTCACCCCAGAACCTGTTGGTGAACGGTCAACTTCTCCTTCTGCAAAGATGCAAACATTGCGGCTATGAAGATCGGGGTTTTTGGCCTTGCCGGTAAAGATAGTACCATATAAAAAGCTCAAATCTTCCTCAAACGGATGTTTGATCTCATATTTATCCATCACGGCATATTTAATGCGGCGTCCCCAATCAATTAGTTGATTGTAGTTCTTTTCTTCCATACCAATGCCCAGCTTGTCTGCATCAACAAAAGCATAGAATGCGCCACCATAGGCTACATCAAAAGTGACATCACTTATACCTTCCACGTATATTGTCTCATCTTTTATCAATAAAAATGATGGTACATTCAGGAAGGATACTTTTTCGACAATGCCATTCCTACGGAATGCCTTCGAACGGATCAAACCGGGAGGTGCATCAATCACCAATTCCGGTTCATCACCTACTTTTGTTATCATTTCTGTATCAAATACCAACTTGGTTAGGGCAATAATGGCGTGGCCACACATGGTACTGTAACCTTCGTTGTGTAAAAAGAAAGTGCCAAAATCAGCCTTTTCGGTTATTGGCTCTGTTATTAAGGCACCATACATATCAGCATGACCGCGTGGTTCAAACATGGTACCTGTACGAATGTAATCCAGGTTATCTCTGAAGAAGCGACGTTTTTCTAATATGTCTTTTCCTTTAATTTCGGGCAGGCCACCGTATAAAACACGTAAGGGCTCACCTCCTGTATGTAAATCAATAGTTGAGATTTGGAGCCACTCTTTTGGTGGTGTCCAGTTCCAATTATGTAGCTTGATCATTTTTTTAGTTTAGTAGTTGACAGATTTAAATTTGTACTAAGACTGAAGTATATTGGTATTTATTTCCCCTCTCCCTGCGGGAATCTCCCCGAGGGGAGAATTTAGTGAAACATCTTCCCCTGGGGGAAGCGCCGTTAGGCGATGGGGCTATTTTATTCATCATGCACTGTGCACCAGGCACTGCGCACTTTTTTATAGCTATATCTCAACTTCCTCTCCCAAATTGCCTGCGCAAGCTTTTTCGTAAACCAATTTTGCTGCAAATAAATCGAAGATGCCCTGACCAACCGTTTTAAACAGGCGCGTTTCTCTAAATCCCAGTTCATTTGGTTGTTCAATCAGCGTGGAAATGTGCTTCACCTGTTCCTGGTTGATTAATTGATTTTTCAGAGGAAAGATGAGGTCTCCGCTTTCGGTTACACCATGTTCAGCATCGATCCAAACACTGTCAATCAACCTGAATATGGATTCGGGCAACTCACGCATATCCGGTTTGTAGGAACCAACACAGATAAAACATTTGCCCAATATTAGATCTTCCAGATTCGGAATAACCGGTTCTGGTGAGGTTGTAGCAGTGACCACAATTTCGCTGTTAACCACCACCTGTTGTGCATCTTCACAAAGAGCTACATCTACATCTGGACATTTGTCTCCCATAAAGCTGATAAAATCACTAATGGTTTGAGGCGAGCGGTCATACACATATACGCGCTCAAGGTCTCGCTCCTGACTAGCTAACCATGCTATGTGCCGCCCTTGTGCACCTCCTCCGATAATGCCCAATGTAGTTGCTAAAGGATCTGATAAATGACGAATTCCAACACAGGCTACGGCAGCTGTTCGCATGGCTGTTAACTTAGCCCCGTTTAGGATGGCTAAAGATTCACCAGTTGCACCATCGTTCAAGACTACAGAACCATTGATAGCTGTTTTTCCCTTTTTAACATTATTCGGGAAAACAGATACCAACTTGGTGGCAAACATATCCGGACCAACAGATGGCATTAGCAACAATGTGTTTTCATTGATGTCAACATGCATTCTGTTGGGAGTGAAGTAATCCTGATCACTCGACGACTTCAACGCTAGTTCCATAATGTCTGTCCACAATGTTGGGACGGCCG
>NZ_CEXQWX010000197.1:0-10320 GCF_982718395.1 Carboxylicivirga sp. | reverse complement strand
GTGGGAAATTGTCTCACCAAACGCTTATAATAGATCCATATCTATTCTTCTATAAGTAAATGAATCTATGATATAACTATAGCCATTTTAATGATTTCAATGGGAGTTTTGGCAGTATTAAATAAAGATGCTGGCTATTTTGAGTTAACCAGCATCATTACTATTTTTCAACAAAAGAGAATAATAAAACACGGATCACATCAAATAGTTGTGGATTAAAGCCAATTTCGAAAAAGCCTTAGTAATAATTTATTTACTTGTATTACCTATAGCAAAGTGATTTCGGGCGGCTTTGTCTTACCAGACGGGTTTTCATTTTTTCATTGCCAAAAAATGAAACAAAAAGGCTAGTCTCATTGATGCTTCCATGCGCTCTGATAAATAATAAGCATCACTATCAATGCAGGGCAAGCCCCATTGATGTTCTCTATATGATTTATCATTCACTCCTTAGCTGGCTCGCCAATGAGACGGGCCACCGCGCTTTCAGGGGCTGTTCCGCAGTAATTAAAAAAGACATCCGGAAGCTGATTGTCCTTCGGCCTCCTGTAAAATAGTTTTTGTTGAAGTGAAGGCATTAGGAAGACCGGGAAGTTCCAAACTTGTTTTGGAAATCACCTGGCCGAACTTATGACTGAGCTGAATAAGAAAGCTATTTTAAAGGCAGCCTTGATGTTTTTTGCTTCCTTTTTGTCATCAAGAACAAAAAGGAAGTCTGGTTTGGGCGAAGCGCCAAAGTGGATATGATGCAATTAATATTGAAGTTGAATATCCTGTGTTAGTTTTTGTCCACAAGAATATCAATTGATCCTAAAACACCTTATTATTCTTTCTTTTTCTCCTGATATACCGGAATGAGCCTTGCACTCAAATCCGGATCCTTCATATCCTTATCAAACGGAAACATTGGCCGGATAATGCGTTGGTGACCAAGGCGCAGTAAATCCTGATCAACGCCTCCGGGAGTAAGTGCCATCAGCCAGTCAGCACGCATATTATACAGTTCTGGTACTAGGTAGCCAATTTTTACTACCACAATATCACTTTGTCGCGGATTTAGTCCTAACTCTGTAAAGTCAGACTCGTGATGATATGGTTTGCGTTTCCCGGTCACGATAATATTCACACTGCCAACCCTGACCACAACCTCGGTTTTAGCATCCCTGTCACCTTGCTTAATCTTCACTATCTTTCCGGTTACAGGTAGCGGAGGAGCATATCGATCATCAATATCGGCTCCAACGGTGCCGCTGATAGTGGCTCCTTCTCCTGCTTCAATTGCCTTTTGTACAAACTCAGGTCCCGGAATAGAAGCATAAATCAAAGACGGGCCATTAGCATTCTTAAATTCTTTTCGTTTAAGTATTTCTGTAAGTGTCCAGGTAACATCCCCGGCACCTCCGGCTGTTGGGTTATCACCCATATCACTAATAATGAAAGGTTGTTTTTTGGATGCTATAGCTTTATCCAGACACTCTTCAAGAGAAGCCACAGGAGCAACAAATTCAAATTGTTCCCGAACATCCCAAAACGCTTTGGCTAATGTTTCGGCGGCCTCTGATACTGCTTCTTTGTCATCACCATAAGCCATTACAACGCCCCTGTTACGAGGTTCATCGGCCCAGGCATAACCAACCCATATAGCAGCATCAATAACACCTTCTTGCCTGGTTAGCGGATCCACCATGGCATATAAGCTTTTACCCGGTTCGATGCGCGTGCTTGTTTTTTCGCCCGGTAAAAGAATCGGAACCGGAATCCATGCCTTATACTTTGGTTTTCCCTGCCCGCTTTCGAGGCGTTCAACCAAATTGTTTAATGCCCGGTATTTCGATTCAAGTGCATCTTCGTGTGGCGCTAAACGGTAACAGGTGATCAGATCAGTGTTTTCTGCTAATCGTTCTGTGACATTTCCATGCAAATCCATCGAGGTGGAGATCATGATATCTTCACCCAGTAGTTTTCGAATGCGCACAATAAGATCACCTTCCGGGTCATCTAAGCCTACAACACTCATCGCTCCATGAATATCAAAGAATAAGCCATCGTAAGGAGCATTTTCTTTCAGACGTTCAAGCATTTCATTAACCAATGTTTCATAGGTTTCCCGTGTTACTATGCCTCCGGGTATCGCGTGTCCGCGCAAAGTTGGATGCCATTCGGCACGTTTTCGCATAGCCGATGTATCGCTCATAAACGGATAATACGAAAATATTTCATCACCTCTTCTGGTGCGGAAGGCTTCAATATCGGACTGTGCGGGTGAGAAAGTGCTCGACTCAATGGCCAACCCGGCAATGGCTATTTTGGGTAGTTTGTTTTTCTTTTCTTGTTTTGACAAACTGCAGCCAGATAAAGATAGTATGCCAAAACAAATGGATGTAAGAATAATTAGTTTTTTCATGATAATCAGATTATACGCAATTCAGATACACAACTGAATATACTCCGCTCCAGAGCAATTATTTAATTCAGCTGTTATTTCAAAGTTACATTGTTTATCTGTTTCGTTGCTGAAAAAAGATTATTCTTTAACATGATTGTAAATGATCAGATAAAAAAGAACATACCTCCCCCAACTGGTGTCAGTTGATTAGTAAATAAGCCTGAACTAGCCAAAGTTTACAACTAAAACAAAAAATGCAAAAATGCATCTAAGACAAAAAAATTGATTTTTAATTATTAAAGTGTACATTTGCAGCACTAAAATTATTTGATGTTTAAGATTATTCTGGTTCGTGTTAAGTAAATAATCACAGTCCTAAGTGACTTTGATTATGCCATTTGTACTCAAGCAAGTTCTTGCTGGAGTTATTTCTATATAAATATTCTAGGTATTTATGTTGGTTGAATTACTATTCTCAATTAGTAATTATACTTAACGCAAAAACAATGTCACGTTCTAAAATAATACATGAAAATCCCATGGAGTCATTTATCTGTGCCTCATGTGGAAAAGCTGTTCCTCCTGTAGAGTTTGGAGGAAAACAAAGAAACCACTGTCCTCACTGCCTGTGCAGCATACATGTGGACATAACACCAGGCGACCGGAGGGCAAGCTGTCGGGGAATAATGAAACCAATTAGCATTTACGTTCAACAAAATAAAGAATGGTCGATCATTCATCGATGTACAAAATGTCACACCATCAGGTTAAACCGAATTGCAGCCGATGATAATGAGTTGCTATTACTTACAATGGCTGCCGAACCATTGATGTCGTTACCATTCCCATCTAAAACAATGATATCGACCTTACATAAACTAAGTATGGAGAAAGGAGGAGAAGATGTGTACTAATATTACAAAAGGTCGCATTGTTGAAAAACAATACAATACATACAAGGTACAAACAGATACAGGTGTTGAAAAAGCCAAACTAAAAGGGAAGTATTTTCAAACAATACAAAATAAAAGTGAGTTTCCATGTGTAGGTGATTGGGTTGAGCTCAACGAATGCGATGGTTTTTTACAGATTGAGAAGGTACTGAACAGAAGAACGCAAATAAGCAGAAAAGTTGCAGGCTCCACAACAGAAGAGCAGGTAATAGCAGCCAATATTGATTATGTAGTGATTGTTTTGGGATTGGACGGAGGACGTAACTACTCCGACAGATTATTGGAACGACTAACTACTGTTGCCTGGAATAGTGGTGCCACGCCTTTGGTTGTTTTAAACAAAGCCGACCTTAACGATGAGGCGGAATTTGTTAAGTTACAGGCCGAAGCCATTGCTCCCGGGGTTGATATTATAGTTACAAGTGTTGAAGACGGAACCGGAATTGATATACTTGCAGGCTATTTGTCAAGAGGGAATGTTGGTGTTTTTATTGGCCCTTCAGGTGTTGGTAAGTCAACGCTTACAAACGCATTGTTGAAAAAAGACGTGCAAAAAACCAATGAGATAAGGCAAAAAGACAAGAGAGGGCGGCACACTACCTCTACATCGTTTATGTTTGAATTGGAAAGTGGTGGCTATATTATTGATTCGCCTGGTTTAAAGGAAGTTCAGGCATGGGCAGAAGAACAAGACCTTGATGATACATTTAGCGAAATAGCAGAATTGGCGCACTATTGCAGATTTAGTGATTGCAAACACGAAGGAGAGCCTGGTTGTGCTGTTCAAGCTGAACTGGAAAAGGGTTTTATAAGCCCCGAACGTTACGACAGTTACCTTCATTTAAAGAAAGAACTTGCTTTTCTAAACCGTCGCAAAGCTGAGAAAAACAGTAATGTAGAAAGGCAATACGATAAGCAGTTTAGTAAAATGGTTAAACGAGAAATGAGTAAAAAACAGAAATTAAAGAATTATTAGAATAAACAGTTTTAGCTATTCCCCCTGCTGGCGCCGATCCGTGATCGGTGCCGTTTCATTTGTTATTGCATGTTAAGCCAGGCAAAGTTTGCAACTTTGTTGAATGATTTAAGTAGCCTGTGACTATTACTGACTTAAAGCAAAGCTCCAAAAAAGAATATAGTTTTTAGAGAAAATGTAAATTTGAATAAAAGTAATATTACACAAATACCAGGTTGTGTGCTATTGATCGAGGTTTTAAAGACGATAAAGCATTGTATTAATGAACTATGATTTCAATATAGAGGGTTCACTATTCAGCAATTTTGAAAGTCTCTTTGAGCAACACGAATTACCCGCAAAGACAACCCTTTTGTGCGAGGGAGAAATTGCAAATAAAATTTACCTGGTAAAGAAAGGATGCTTGCGGCAGTGGTTTAATAAAGATGGGAAGGACATTACATTTCAATTCTTTTTCGAAAATCAGACCGTTTCATCATTCGATAGTTTTATAAATAATATACCGAGTATTTTTTCAATTGAAAGTATAGAACCCAGTGATGTTTATTCGTTGAGCAAAAACCATTTTAATAATATACTTAGAGAACAACCTCATTTTAAAGATAAATTATTGGAATTGGCTTTTCAGCGTTTCAGGCACTATACACAACTATTCCTTTCCAGGATTAAAGATTCGCCCCGCGAACGCTATGAAGAGTTGCGGAAGAACCATCCTGAAATTTTACAGCGGGTTCCACAACATTATATTGCTTCCTATTTAGGCATCACTTCCGTTTCTTTGAGCAGAATAAGAAACAGGAAGTAGCTTGTTTATTAACAATTGTTATCGTCTTGCTTTAACTGTTCGAGATAGATTTGCCAAAAATAAATTTTGAAAATCATGAGAACAGTTATCGTTTTTAACCATCCTTACAAAGGGAGTTTTTGTAATGCCATATTAGAGTCAACCATTAAGGGATTAAACAAAGGCGGTCATGAAGTTGATTTGATTAATCTGGATAAGGATGATTTTAATCCCGTAATGACGCAAGATGATTTAAAAGGCTTTATCAACAAGCAAGCTTTTGACCCTAAAGTGAAGAATTACAAACAACGACTTGAAAAAGCACAATATCTGATATTTATATTTCCAATATGGTGGGAACTCATGCCTGCCTTGACCAAAGGATTTATCGATAAAATTTTCCCTGGTATTGCCTATGATTACAAGGAGAATGGTTTAGGTATGAAACCCTTGTTAAAGAACCTGGAAGGAATTTCCATGATTACTACTATGAATACACCTGGTGTTATCTATCGATTTTTATTTGGGAATGCCATAAAGAAGGCCATGCTAATGGGAACCTTTTGGAAGATGGGCTATAAAAATCGCAAATGGATAAGTCTGAATATGGTAAAGCAGGTTTCTGATTCTAAAAGAAAGCATTGGTTAATGAAGATCGAAAAACGATTCGCTAAAGAAAGCTTATAACCAGATAATCAATATTATTACACCGGTACTTTCAAACAAATAACACAATGAAGATTAAAAGAAACATTGTTACACCCTATATTACATTTTCATTTATAGTAATAGCACTCTCAGGTATTTTAATGTTTTTCCATGTTTTTGACGGTTATACCGAAGTGCTTCATGAAATCATTGGCTTAATGTTCGTTATCTTTTCCATACTACACATCGTGGTTAATTGGAAAAGCTTAAAAAGTCATTTTAAAAAGAAAGCGTTTATTGTTTCCTTCATCCTGACATTATTACTTTCGACAGGTATAATTATAATTGGTAA
This sequence comes from Carboxylicivirga sp., assembly GCF_982718395.1. NCBI lineage: Bacteria > Pseudomonadati > Bacteroidota > Bacteroidia > Marinilabiliales > Marinilabiliaceae > Carboxylicivirga > Carboxylicivirga sp. Next base: position 4,221 of record NZ_CEXQWX010000197.1, on the reverse strand, counting down.
TGGGCACGGAGAACATAAACGTTTTATTATGCAAAAACTTACGGAAGCCGATATTGTCAATACCTGTGAAATATTACAGATTGATTATCAGGAAGCAGAAATGATTCTGAGAAGCAACAATATAATAATAGGTAAGTCGAAAACAATAGATGGAGTTGGTTTAAAGAATCATAAATGTCCCGACGAAATATTAGAGTTAATTATAAATAATAGAAGTCAATTAACAGTCACAAATAAAAACGGGGATGGGACTGCCCCCAGCTGGCGCTGATTTGCAATCAGTGTCTTGACTCCTTGATAAATATATGAAGCTGTCTCATCAAATGAAGAAATTTTAGATAAGCAAAGCTCATAACTATTTTATAATCTTTACCAATTCAGCTTCATTTAACACATATACCAAGTGTTGATAGTCTTTGGCATTAAGGCGCAATTTGCCTTTTAATTCAATGTAATTATCAGTTTTTAATTTTTTAAATTTGCTTAGTTGATCTGCTTTTGGGTTAATCTCAACAATGGTTTCTATACCGGAACCGGTGCAGAAAAAGCATGTTTTCATAGGATTATATGAAACAACAAAAACACTGCCTGTCACATCTACCGGAAGAAAAAATCCCTTGATGGTTACTTCTTGCCCTTCCAGTTTTTTCAGGTTATTACCAAATTTAGGCCTCGGAAGGTAGGTGTCAAAATTAAGTGCATAAGCGTATCGTATTTTCACATCATTAAGCAACAAATCCCAGGTCTTATCCGGGCTGGTCGTTTGAGCCTCAGACAGAGATATTGTTGTTAGGATTAAGAATGTAATGGTCACTATTCTTTTCATTTTGCTTGTACTGTCAGGTGGTTGTTTCATAAGGTTAAATTGATTGCTCTTTGCAGGTTTTTAAGCATTGTTACTGCATGTTTATAGTTTATTAAGCAGATAATGAATATTGGTATTGTAAGCTTTAACGGCAGGTATCAATGCGGATAAGCAGCCTATAGCAATGGCATAAAACAACAAATATATTTCACTTGTAAGAATTGAATTACTGAGAGAAATTCCCATGTCAGTATTAAAAGCTGATATAATTACAAGCATAACTCTTGTGGTGATGATGGAAAAGATCCAGCCAATGGATGCAAGCAATGCACCTTGAACTAATAAAAGCAGCAATGACTTGAATCTTGATACACCTAACGATCGCAATAAAGCTAATTCAAATAATTCCAGGTTCAGTCTGTTAAGCATATGAACCAGCAGGTTGATTGCTGAGAAGGCGATAATTAGCCAGGCCAGTATTCTTAGTGTTGTAAAACCAACACCTAAAAGAGTCATTAGGCGGTTTAACTCAATAGCCGGAGAAGCAGCCTGCATTACCGTATTTTGATTAATGATTCCGGGCAATGTTGTTGTAGCCATAGGATTATTAAAAAATACAAGTAAAGATGTTATCTGTTCGTCAGTATCGTGTTTATGTTCACTTAATTGTCCTTTGTGATCGTTGTAAAGGTGCATTTCTTCGGCTGAAAGCTCTTCGTTATCAGCTACTTTTTCAAGCACATTTTCAATGGTCGGGGTAGAATGATTATGGGAGCAATGATCGCAGTGTTCATGCCCATCTGCATGATCATGTTCACAGTGCTTGTTGTGGTTATGAACGTCCCAGACACTCTCAACCTGAGTTAAAATCAGCCGGTCAATAACTGAATTGTTTTCGTTTAATATCCCTGTAACCAGGTATGGATGTTGATCATGAGCGTGTCCATGCTCCATAAAACCGTGAACACCCGTAAACTTATCTCCCGGTTTAAGACCCGTTTGCGATGCTACTTTTGATCCGATAACTACTTCCATCACCTGCTTGTTCCACTTGCCTTCTCCCAAATGAGCATTGTAGGTATTGGCGTAATCTTTATTGGTACCAATAATCCGGTAACCCTTAAAATTATCACCAAGTGCAATCGGGATTGTATTTTTTACAAGTGGGTGCTTCTCTATTTTTTCAGCATCAGATATACTTATGTTGCCTGTTGGGTAATCAGCATGAAAAACAGATGACAGGATCAGTTGTAAAGGGCTGCCCTTTGCACCAACTACCAGGTCAATACCGGCTATATCCTGCTCAATTCTTTTTTGCGCGCTGTTTTCAAAATGCATCAATATTCCGATAATGCTCATGCCAATGGTAAACATGATGATGCTTAAGAAGGTATTAAAAGGTTTAGCTCTAAGCTGTGCTATGGCTAATTTTAAAAGCTCCATTATTGCAGGTTTAAGTTGATTAAGTTGTTGATACTAGCATCTAAGCGATTATCATGAGTAGCAATCAAAAGGGTAACACCATGTGTGTTACAAACTTTTGAGATAATATCAGCAAACCGCTGGCAGTTTGTATTATCAAGACTTGAAGTAGGTTCATCGGCCAAAATAATCTTTGGTTGATTAACCAGTGCCCTGGCAATAGAAAATCGTTGTTGCTCGCCCTGGCTTAACTCATGTGGTCGTTTGTTAATCAATTCGGTAATATTTAATTCATCAGTCAGGTGGGCGATGTATGTTTTGTCGATGGCAGTTCCAGCCAATTTATGCGCGACCACAAGATTGTTATACATACTCAATGATGAAACAAACAGGTTTTTCTGAAATATAAGCCCAATTGTTTCAGCCCTGAACTGATCATTTTCAGATTGGCTTAATTCATTAATTAAGATATCATTTATCTCAATGGAACCAGATGTAGGACTCAGTATCCCGGATAACAAGTGAAGGAGTGTTGTTTTGCCCGTACCGGAATCACCTTTTAACAGCCACTGTTCTCCTTTATTTATTGATATATCTTGAAAATTAAGGCGCTTTCTGCCTTTGTATTCTATCCTTAAATCTTTTGTGCAAATCATGTTTTATGGATAATAGCTATTGATAAGCCGGTGTTTTTATTCGTTCGTAATTACTAGTTCTGCCAGACTGTTTTCAATCATTTGTCTGTCAAGATGCTTTCCGATAAATACAAACTTGCTGTATCTTTCTTCCTTACTCCAGATCTTTCCTTCCTCCAACTTATACGAGTTCTTAACGGCCTGAAAAATAGATTGAATATTTGAATTGGAGGTGCTTAAAATACCCTTGATTCGAAAAATATTATGACTGTTGAAAAATAAAAAACCAGACATCCATGTTTCGAATTTCTCCAAGGCAATATCGCCTTTCAGAATAAATGCTTCTGATGATATATCGTGTGTATTAAGCAGGCGTTGTGTGTCAAGAGTAATGCCTGACACTAATGGAAAATCTGTGGTTGTTTTTTCAATTGATTTCCCTGTAAATGAAAAGTTATCAAGTATTGATATTGAGCTGATATTTGAATAGGATACAGCATCACATTTTGCAACCGGATTTATTTTCCGGATAAGTTCAAACAGGTCTTTTATATAGGCCTGATGAACCGAATCAGCTTTGTTAATAAGCACGTGATCTGACAGGGCTATTTGTTTTCTCACTTCTCGCTGTTCATCAATAAAGTCTTCAATATTTACAGCATCAGCCACACAAATTACACTATCTATTATAAATCTTTTTTGTAATTCCTCCGATGAAATAAACATACTGACTACTGAGTCAGGGTCTGCAATTCCGGTTGTTTCAATAAGGAGATGGTCAAATTTTAAAGAACTATCCAACAAGGTGTTTATAGTCTCCAGAAAATCACCTTGCAATGAGCAACAAATACATCCGTTAGAAAGCTCAAAAATATTCTTAGCATCCTCAACAATGAGACCACCATCAATGCCAATATCACCAAATTCGTTCTCAATAACAGCAAATTTTCTATCCTGATATTTAGAAATGATGTTATTCAGCAATGTGGTTTTTCCACTTCCTAAAAAGCCTGTGATGATGGTTACTGGTATTGTATTTTTATTCAACTCCATTAAAAATGCTAATCAATATAAATGCAACATTGTTGCAAATATACCTTTAATTCTAAAAGTACTCAGGCAAGTATGGCTTTGATTATTCTTTGTTAACAAACTTTAGTAGTCACACTGAGTATGGATATCATTAATTGCAGTTTTAGATGCTTACTTACACCATTTTCAGTATGGTAGATGAATTATTTGTACGAGGGTGTCCAAAAATAATTTGCAAAAGATAGAAAGACTTACAAAATGGAAACATTAATATTTCCAATTTGTAGGTCTAAAAGATCAACTAAGCGGATCACCCGCTAAGTCGGT
>NZ_CEXQWX010000196.1:0-10460 GCF_982718395.1 Carboxylicivirga sp. | reverse complement strand
CGCTGCATAATATTATCAATCTGCACATTAGCATTCTTCGCTTGTGAACGGGAATTTGTGTACAGAGGAGGTCAGGAAGGCTTAACCTTCTCGTCAGATACAATCACGTTCGATACTATTTTCACGTCTATTGGTTCAACCACTAAAAATTTCAGGGTTTATAATCCATATGACGAAGACATGTCGATTGAGGCGATAGAATTGGCCGGAGGTGACAATTCCGATTTCAGACTAAACATCAATGGATCATCAGACTTCTTAGCAGAAGAAATAAGGGTAAGGGCCAAGGATAGTCTATATATTTTCGTAGAAGTAACAATTGATCCCGTTGGCAGCAATACGCCATTTGTAGTAACAGATTCAATTTATTTCAGAACCAAAGACCGTATCCAAACTGTACAACTGGTAGCCTACGGACAGGATGTAATTTTGATGCGCAAAGAATGGCTCAAAACTCAAACTCTTACCAAAGACAAACCATATTTAATTTACGATTATATTGTGGTTGATTCTGCAGAGACGGTTACAATAGATCCCGGCGCAAAACTATATTTTTATAAGGATGCAAGTATGCTTGTATTGGGCACCTTAAATGTAAATGGAAATGTTGAAGAACCGGTCTTATTTGCAGGACATCGCCTGGAAGAGTGGTATGCCGATAAACCCGGTCAATGGGGTTATATTCATTTATTACCAGGTTCAGGCTCTTCTACTTTTGATCATTGCGTCATTAAAAACGGGATGATGGGTATTCTGGCTGATTCAGTTGGATTAGAAACACCCATTAGTATTACCAATTCAAAAATTGAACACATAAGTACCTTTGGTTTATTAGCTCAAACATCAAAATTAAATGTTTCGAATTGCTTGTTTGGCGATTGTGGTAATAGTTCTGCAGCACTTACTGTTGGAGGTAATTATGAATTTACACATTGTACCTTCGCCAATTATTTCGACTGGACGTTTAGAAATAATCCAGCGGTATTTTTAAACAATTATTACATCGACAAAAACGATAATGAACAAATAGTTCCGTTGAAACAAGCGAATTTCTACAATTGTATTATTTACGGAAACAATATTTCTGAAATCGGTTTTGATTTAAAATATAATAATGAAGAAATACCCAAAGCCGACGCGAACTACTTATTCAACAATGCAATTATCAAATTGAGTGAAGATTTCGATATCTCAGATCAGAAGAAATTTATTGATATTTTAAAAAATGAAGACCCTTCATTCATTGATATCAGTGAATACAATTATCAGCTTGATACTTTATCAGCTGCAAAAGATATTGGCACTTACGAATTTGCAGAACCAGTTCCTTTAGATATTCTTGGAATTAATCGCTTACAAGACGATGGACCAGATTTGGGAGCCTATGAACGTCAAGAGAAAAAATAATTCAAGCTATATTATATTTCTTTTTATTCTCTTCATTCAGGCTGGGTTAGCACAAAAAAATGACGATAACAGCTACTCGGTCATGTTCTATAATGTCGAAAACCTGTTTGATTGCAAAGATGATTCCTTAAAACGAGATGAAGAATTCCTGCCGGAAGGAGATAAGAGATGGACACAGCACAGGATGTATTCCAAAATTAATGGCATCGCAAAAACAATTCTGGCATGCAACCAATGGAATCCTCCTACTATAATTGGATTGTGTGAAATCGAAAATGAATGGGTATTAAAACAGTTAGTTTACAACTCTGGGCTTTCAAATCTGAGATATGGATATATCCACTTTGAATCACAGGATATAAGAGGAATTGATGTGGCGCTTTTGTACCGAAAAGAAGACTTCTCCCCTCTCCTGTTTTCACCAATACGATTATCTCAACCAGTAAATGAATTTCATACAAGAGATGCATTATATATTAAGGGAACGATTGCCTCAGACACTCTACACATCATTGTTAATCACTGGCCTTCCAAGAGAGGAGGGGTAAATTATTCGGAACCAAAGCGGGAGGCTGTGGCAAAAGTAATAAATGCTACAATTGACTCCATTAAATCAACTTGCCAGCATCCCAAGCTGATTGTGATGGGTGACTTTAATGCGACCACTGATGCCAAATCATTGCAATCACTTATAAAATATTCGGAATTAACTGGGTGCCTAAATGAAAAAGAACTTAAGCATCAAGATGTAGCAGGAACTTATAAGTATAAGGGTCAGTGGGACACTATTGACCATATACTTTTCTCCAGTTCCGGATTCAAAAAAAGTAACTATAACCTTTGTCAGACAATAGTTCAACTACCTTTTCTTACTGAGGAAGATAACAGCTACAGTGGCCTAAAACCTAAACGAACTTATGCAGGCCCCAGGTACATCGGTGGTATAAGTGATCATTTACCTATCTTATTGACCATTGAAAAAACGGTAGATTGATCTACTTATAATAAAAAATTACACAAAAATGCAGGATTCTTTACCTGGCATCGTCTATAGATTGTAGAATAAAATAAATGACTCAGGAAAAGTTATTAGTAGATAAAGTAATTAATGGTGATACAGAAGCTTTTCGTATTCTGGTTAATACTCACCATAAGAAGGTTATAAATATATGCTTGTCTTATGTAACTATTCCTAGTGATGCTGAAGATGTTGCTCAAGAGGTTTTTATTGAGATGTATCGTTCAATTAAGTCATTCAGGAAGGAAGCATCTGTTTCAACCTGGCTGTACCGCTTAGCTGTCAATAAGTCGCTTGATTTCATCAGGCAATCCAAACGCATGAAAAGGGGTAGTGGACGAGTTGCACCTATGGAGAAATCAGATCTCGAAAAACTACCAGTTTCGAATAAAAAGCTGGCAAGTGATGATGTTGAAAGAAGTGAAAGAAATGCTGTTTTATATAGTGCTATTGACCGTTTACCCGAAAGACAAAAAAATGCACTGTTATTATCGCATATAAAAGAGCTTAAACAGCAGGAAGTCGCAGATATAATGGAAACGACAATCTCGTCAGTAGAATCATTATTAATCAGGGCTAAACGAAAATTAAAAGAACTACTGATTCGGCACAAAGAAGAGATTTTTTAAACACAGGACAATTATCTTTTTATCGTCATATATATAGTGAGTGTAATTATGAAGACAGGTAAAAAAAATACAAACGAATTTGAGCAGTTTCTTCGCCAGGAACTGGGCAAAGCACATGAACCCTCTCCTGATTTTGTGGATAAGGTTATGTCTAAGGTTGAAACAATAAAAATAGAACAACCAAAGGTAAAATACCTAAGTGCTATTTTCAAGGTTGCTGCGGCATGCGCAATTGTTATCTCCTTATCAAATGCTTTAATTTTACTTTCTACAAGTAATGGCATTAATACTGTCGAAAACGATTGGGTATCAGTTTATGAACAAACATCGCCAACCAATTGGTACGATTACTACGAGGATGATACTTTTTTTGCAAACAACCAAACATTCAATTAACATGAGGAAAAACTGTAAAATATGTTGGTTAATCTTAGGCCTCTTTTTAATTGGTAATCTAGCGTTACTGGGAGTTTGGTGGTTTGACAATGATTCAAAAGCTAATTACGGTGAACAACGCTATAAAAAGGATGGGCACCGCGGAAACATGCGCGAACACCTTAAACAAAATGCGGGTATTAACGACGAGCAGTTCAACGAAATGTACCAGCTCTGGAAAGTTCATGGTAAAGAAATGCACAAAAGGCAGGCTGAATTAGATAGTTTAAGGCAAAAAGCCATGCAGGAAACTTTTAAAAATATCACCGACTCTGTTAGTATCAATCAAATATTCGATCAAATCGCCTTAAAACAAAGGGGTATTGAAGAAGCAAACTATCATCACTTCAGAAAATTAAGAGACATTTGCGAGAATGACCGCCAGAGAGACATGCTGGATAAAATGTTTCGATCAAAAATAATGGATGACGGCTACAGAAAACGTTACAAAGGCCGCAGACATCATCGTTAAAATCATTACATACTAAATTCCTATCACTTAGCAATTGCGCGCTTGCTAAAATGGGATTGTTGTATCCTATTGTGAAACTTTAAATTTTAGAACAATGAAAAACAGATATTTAATTTTAGCTATTTTGTGCCTGACATTTAGTAGTGCCGTTGCACAGAAAAATCATGGTAAACGCTTCAGTGATTGCCAAAATAAAGGTCACAAAAGTTGTATTCTGGATGACTTAAATACGGAACAGAAAGAAAAGCTCAAAGCGGAAAAGGTCAAATTTATGGCTGAAATCCAGGGAGACAAAAATAAATTAGGTGAACTTAAAGCCAGGATGAGAACACTTTCCACTACTGAACCAATTGATCAAAAGCAACTAGATAAAACGCTTGCAGAAATTAATAAAATTCATATTTCGATAGAAAAGAAGCGTGTTCGTCATCATCAATCTGTGAAATCACTTTTAACAGATGAACAAGTTTTAGCTTTTGACAACAAAGCCCAACACAGAGGCAGAAAAGGCTATGGTCAACGCAGCAGAGGAATGAATAAAGAAAAGATGCACCACAGTAAAAAAGGTAAATACAATCGTGGACACCAAAACACAAAAGAGTCTGGCTTTAGAGCAAATTTGTCTGATGAATTTAAAGAGCAAATGAAAACCAGTCATTTAGAATTAAGAAAACAACTTCAACCATTAGAAAATAAACTTGGCGAACTTAATGCTCAACTTACAACCCAAACCACAGGGAAGAATGTTGATCTAAAAAAGGTTGACCAGATCATCGATCAGAAAACGACAGTTAAGCTAGAGATGTCGCAACTTAAAAGTGAAATGATGACCGAATTAAGAGCTCAACTTAATGATGAACAGAAAGTATGGTTTGATAATCGCCACCGAAAACATCATTATCGAATGAATTAATTATTTGCTAAAACCTGTTCTGACGCCCATTTGAATAAAAATTCATTTGGGCGTTTTTTTGTTGCAAGACATTTAAATTGCCTTATATATCGATACTTACATACTTTCTTTCATTTGGCGTGCGAAAAATCATAACTATGATTCAAATAAAACTTGTAACATTGTCACCCTAAACACCTTTATAAGTGTCTTAAGACTGTATTACAAATTAAAAGTAACCCTTTATAGATATCATATACCATGAATGAAAAGCAGTGTAAAAGAATGCAAGGATTATCTACCTTAATTGGTAATACTCCTTTATTGGCAATTGAATTTGAATACAAAGGAACCATTCGTAAAATATACGCCAAAGCTGAATTTTTAAATCTTACCGGCAGTATTAAAGACCGAATGGCGTATCATATATTGAGTAAGGCATATGAGAACGGAGATCTGAAAGAGGGTGATAGAATTATTGAAGCAACAAGCGGTAACACAGGTATTGCATTCTCTGGAGTTGGGCGTGCAATGGGACATCCTGTAACGATATTCATGCCAAATTGGATGAGCCAGGAACGTAAAAACCTGATAAAAAGCTTTGGAGCTAATATTCGCCTGGTAACTCCTGAAGAAGGTGGCTTTTTGGGAAGTATAGAAATGGCAAATCAATTAGCTGCAGATAATGAGAATACTTTCTTGCCTCGCCAATTTTCAAATTACGATAATTGCGAAGCGCATTACACAACAACAGGACCGGAATTGTTTTGGCAATTAAAATTTCGTTCATTGGTGCCTGATGCATTTGTTGCCGGAGTTGGAACTGGTGGAACTGTAATGGGAGTTGGTAAATACTTGCGAGAAAGAGTACCAGGAATTAAAATTCACCCATTGGAGCCATCGAACTCTCCAACAATGACAACTGGGTATAAAGTAGGTAAGCACCGTATTCAGGGTATTTCAGATGAATTCATACCATCGATTGTTAAGCTGGATGAATTAGATGAAATCGTTAGCGTTGATGACGGCGATGCAATCATAATGTCTCAAAAACTAAGTATGGAACTGGGATTAGGTGTTGGTATCTCAAGTGGTGCTAACTTTCTTGGAGCATTAAAACTACAGGAAGAGCTTGGTCCGGATGCTGTTGTGGTAACCGTATTTGCCGATGATAACAAAAAGTACCTGAGTACAGACTTGATGAATGAAGAGCCCGTAAAAGATGACTTTTTATCAACCGGAGTTGAACTTAAAAGTTATGCAGCATACAAGCGCGTTTGTCATACTTGCTGCGATCCGAAGGATTGTATGGAATCATGCTATGATGGCAACGAAAGTGAAGTAAAATTGCCAGCATGTCCACGGCGTGAAACTGTAAATGAATAGTTTTTTTATAATAGTTTGAATAAAGTTTTGGTTTGATTAAGCCTCCTCAAAATTGGGGAGGCTTAGTTTTTATGATTCAGTTTCCAATATCTTATTATAACCTGCAACCACTCCCTGAATCAAAGATGAACTAAATCCTTCATACTCCATCTTGTTCAATGATTTAATCGTTACTCCTAATGGGGTTGTAACTTTATCTATCTCCGGTTCGGGATGCGAATTGTTTTCAATAATCAGCTTTGATGCACCTTTCATGATTTGTGCGGCTATATCCAGCGACAACTTAGATGAAAAGCCAATTTCAATTCCACCTTGTGAGGCAGCTCTCAAAAACCGTAATGCAAATGCAATTCCACATGAAGCCAATACTGTTGCAGCAGGCATTTGAGCTTCGGGTATCACCATTGTTGATCCCAATTGGTTAAAGATATTTATAACCTCATCTTTATAGCCGAGTCCTTTTTCATTAAAAGATAAGGCCGTCATTGACTCCTGAATAGCGATAGCAGTGTTTGGCATCGCTCTGATAATAGGCATGCCACCCAATACCTCTTCTAGATCATGAATCTTAACCCCGGAAATAACTGAAATAACAACATGGTCACCCGAAATTAAAGCCTCTTTAACCTGGTTAAGAAGCGCCATGGCAGCTGTTGGTTTAACCGCAATAATTACAATCTTGGCTCCATTAATGGCACTAATATTATCGGTTGTAATATTAAAACCATCTTCGTCCTTTAAATGCTGAATCAGCTCCAACTCAAGATTTGTAATGGTAATTTGTGATGCTTCCATCAGCCCACTTTTCACCAGCCCCTTCGCAATTGAAGAGCCTAAGTTTCCGCCTCCTAAAATTGCAATGTTCTTAGATATCATCCTTCTAAATTAATGTTGATTTATACTTTTAAACTCAACACAAAGCTAGAGAGGATTTGCGATAAAAAAATCACCACAAATAGTGAATTATATCATTGATTGAAACGTATTTTATCAGGAGTTAACTATGCCTGTATCCGATTTGATAACTTCACCGGCAGCTAAAGTGGCGGCCACTACCGAGATGATGGATACAAAACCAGCTAACATAACACCGATGTAAGGTATTAACAGCACCAGCGAAAAAACAAATCCATTGCCAATTGCCAAACCCCTGTTTCGCCTCATAAACCGAATACTAAAATCAATTTTAAACCTCTTTCGTTCAAATGTATAATCGAGAAAAGAAAAGCCATAAAAATAGGCTGATACCAAAAGCAGAGCAAAAGGAGTCAGGTAGCCAATAAGTGGTATAAAACTAAGAATAAACAAAAGTAAGGTTAAAGCCATCTCAACTGATAAATTACGAACAGCCAACAGCACACCTCTTATGATGTCTTTTGCAAATTGCGAAAAATTAAACGGTACCTTTTGACCTGTAATTACCTCTTCAGTCCTTTCTGAAAGAAAAGCATAGACAGGCGATAATAGGATAATAATGATATACCCTCCAATGTAGGCGTATATTATAAAAAACAAAAGCCGTAAAACAACCCAAACAAATCCCTTAATCAAGGCGATAATAAAATCTGATCCCCAAAATTCCCAGGAATCAATATTCATCCAGCCATTCATCGAACCTATAATACCTTCACTTAGCGATGACACTGACCAAAAACCACCAACAAGCAGCAGAATATTGAAAAGAACCGGAAAAATAAAATACCATCCGAGCTTATGGCGGAACATAAAAGAAGTTGCTTGAGAATAAGTCTTTAGTCCTAATCTAAAACCTTGCCAGTTGTTCATTATACGTTTGACTATTATTAAAATGATAAGGTGCCAAAACTAAGCTTTTCGGCTAAAAATTACTACTTTTGCACTGCCAAAAAATCAAATATAAAAAATGATGGATATTCAATTATTGACTGCAATATCTCCTGTAGACGGAAGATATCGAAACAAAGTAGATGGCTTAGCTTTGTATTTCTCTGAATACGCTTTAATCCGCTACCGGGTTCTTGTTGAAATAGAGTATTTTATTGCTCTTTGCGAGCAGCCACTACCACAATTGGCCGACTTTGACAAAGCACTTTACGAAGATTTACGTAAAGTCTACAAGAATTTTGAATTGGAAGATGCTGACCGTGTAAAGGAAATCGAATCAGTTACCAATCACGATGTTAAAGCAGTTGAATATTTTATCAAGGAAAAGTTTGATGAATTAAAACTTGAGAAATACAAAGAGTTTATCCACTTTGGCTTAACTTCTCAGGATATCAATAATACTGCAGTACCTTATTCGCTGCGCGATGCTGTTCATGATGTCTATTATCCATTGTTGGAAGAGTTGATTCAAACTTTAAACGAGTTGGCGACTGATTGGAAAGACATTCCGATGTTAGCCAAGACTCATGGTCAGCCAGCCTCTCCTACCCGCCTGGGCAAGGAAATGAAGGTATACGTTGAGCGTTTAAATAAACAATTGGCTTTACTAAAAGGTATTCCTTGCTCCGCTAAGTTTGGTGGCGCTACTGGTAATTTTAACGCCCACAATGCAGCCTACCCTGAAATTGATTGGGTGAATTTTGGAAATAACTTTGTAAACAACATTCTTAAACTGGATCGTGAGCAAGTTACAACACAGATTTCGAATTACGACAATATGGCAGCTACCTTTGATAACTTCAAACGCATTAATGTTATCTTATTGGATTTAGCGCGCGATTTCTGGACATACATCATGATGGAGTATTTCAAGCAGAAAATCAAAAAAGGTGAAGTTGGTTCAAGCGCTATGCCTCACAAGGTAAATCCTATTGATTTTGAAAATGCAGAAGGTAACCTTGGTATTGCTAACTCTATTTTCTTGCACTTAGCCGAGAAATTACCTGTATCCCGTTTACAGCGCGACCTTACCGATTCAACTGTTCTCCGTAACATTGGTGTACCAATTGCGCATTCGGTTATTTCAATTCGTTCATTGGCTAAAGGATTAGGTAAATTGCTTTTAAATGAAGATGCTATCAAACGCGATTTGGAAGACAACTGGGCTGTTGTAGCTGAAGGTATCCAAACCATTCTTCGCCGTGAAGGTTATCCAAACCCATATGAAGCATTAAAAGATTTAACACGTACCAACGAAGAGATCAATGCTAAGACAATGGGTGCTTTTATTGAAAAGCTAAATGTTTCGGATGAAGTGAAAGAAGAGATGAGAGCCTTAACGCCTCATTCATATACAGGCGTTTTTAAGATATAATAGTACATACACTATTTGGGAATCGGGTGGTAAAAGTTTACTTTTACCACCCGTTTTGCTCTAAGAGCAACAAATTAGTTTTGATAATAATCACATTCTAATAATACTGTATTCTGTATTAGAAAATTCTCAACAATGAAAGACTTTCTGGTAATCTTTAAAAAGTATATCCCCCCATATAAGCGCAACCTGATCTTAAGCTTTATTTTCAATTTATTAGCTGCCGTTTTTACAGGGTTAGCCATGTTGTTCATGATTCCAATATTGGAAGTCTTATTCAATACAGCAAAAGAGGTACATGAATTACTCCCATGGACACTTTCGAAAGATGCCTTACAAAACAACCTTTACTTCTATGTCACCAAGTTTAAACTAGATTATGGGCTTCCTGTTGTAATGCCATTTATTGGTGCTTTAATGCTTATAACTACACTCTTTAAAGTTGGTTTCGCATACCTGGCATCCTATCAAACTGTTGGAATTCGAAATGGTTTTACCCGTGATATCAGAACAAAAATTTATAAGAAAATCACTTCTCTTCCATTAGGATTTTATTCAGATGAAAGAAAAGGAGATGTAATAGCAAGGGCAACCGGAGATGTGGCCGAGGTTGAAAATTCAATCATGGCATCGATCGACATGTTTTTTAAGAACCCGATTATGATCATCGTATTGGTTACATACATGTTTGCCATGAGTTACCAGTTAACTTTATTTGTTTTTATCATGCTGCCAATTGCCGGATGGCTTATAGGTCGAACTGGTAAAACATTAAAACATAGTTCCAAAGACGCTCAAAATAAGATGGGAATCTTACTTGGAGTTATTGAAGAAACATTAAGCGGCTTGCGCATTATTAAAGCTTTCAATGCTGAAAAAAAGATGAATAAACGTTTTGGCAAAGAAACCGAAGATTATCGACGTATTATGAACAGAATGCAGCGTAGATATGTACTTGCACATCCACTTAGTGAATTTCTGGG
>NZ_CEXQWX010000195.1:0-10531 GCF_982718395.1 Carboxylicivirga sp. | reverse complement strand
TACGTGGGCGAAATTAATCCCCAGGTTGCACGTCCGGTAAAGGAACTAAAGGCCTTCGAAAAAATTAAACTACAACCGGGAGATCAACAGAATGTAACGGTTCGGTTGGATAAGAACGCCTTTTCATTTTATGATGTGGGGATACATGACTGGCGAGTAAGCAATGGCGATTACAAAATCTCTATTGGAAGCTCCTCGGAGGATATCCGAAAGGAAATTACGCTATCTGTTAAATAAGTCGTATGATAAGGGTGTTCAAAAGAGATGTAATTGGATACCCTCATTTTTCCTCTTATAGCTAAACCGGAAATTTTGGTATGAAACGGGCATGATCCCGAAGACCAGGGATTACACCGCAAAATGATCGTATTTGGGTGAGCCTGTCTTCAACTCATGCGAGTTCTGCCTTGTAATTGAAAAATAAAAATAAATGAAATACAATATCTTAGCTTGTGCTTTGATGGCCGGAGTTGCCTTTAAGGGTAATGCGATCAATGCACATTCTCAGGAGAAGAGAAATTCCGATGCTCCAAGGCCAAACATTCTCTTCATTCCTGTGGATGATTTAAGACCGGAATTGGGTTGTTACGGCGATGCCACTATTAAGACCCCTAACATCGACCGCATGGCCAAAGAAGGGGTGGTATTTACCCGGGCCTATTGTCAGCAGGCAGTTTGTAATCCCTCCAGAGCCAGCTTGTTGACCGGGATGCGACCCGATGCAATCAAGGTGTGGGATCTGTGGACCAACTTCAGGGAGCATTGCCCTGAGGTAAAAACCCTCCCCCAGTACTTTAAGGAGAATGGTTACCTTACCGTAGGACTGGGGAAAACCTTCCACAACAACATTCCCGATACGATTTCGTGGAGTGAAAAACCACACATTGAAGGTTACCCGTTTGATCCGGATGCGGTGTATGCCACGGAAGAGAACAGGAAGCTGGTTGAGAAGAGGAAGCAAGACCTGATCAAGCAAGGGAAAAACAGGGTTGACCAACTGGGGCATTGGTACATAAAAACTGTTGCCACCGAAATTGCAGACGTACCGGATGACGCCTATTTTGATGGAGCACAAACCACACTCGCCATTGAGAAACTAAAGGAATTAAAAAAGAAAAAGGAACCCTTCTTCCTGTCTGTAGGCTATTACAGGCCGCATTTGCCCTTTAATGCCCCCAAAAAGTATTGGGATATGTACAAGAGGGAAGAAATCCCTTTGGCAGAAAACCAGTTTGTCCCGGAAAGCAGCCCTGGTTATGCCTTGCATGGAGATTATGAGTTGAGGGGATACGCTGATTTTAGGGATTTACCGCACCCGGAGGAGAAAAGTTTACCCGCCGAACGGCAAAGGTTGTTGAAACATGGATACTTTGCCAGTGTCTCCTATGTGGATGCCCAGATCGGGAGGCTACTTAGTGCGTTGGAGGAGTTGAATTTAGCAGAGAATACGATTGTTGTACTATGGGGTGATCATGGGTGGAAACTAGGTGAACACAATTCATGGTGCAAGCAAACGAACTATGAAATCGACACCCGTGTCCCGATGATTTTTGCGGGCAAAGGGGTGACAGCAAAGGACGCCCAATGCCATGCGCTTACGGAATTCGTAGACATCTACCCCTCCCTGTGTGAACTTGCCGGATTGGAAGTGCCGGAGCACCTGCAGGGAAGCAGTTTGGTTCCCCTACTGAAAAATCCGCAATTGAAGTGGAAAAGTGCTGTCTACAGTCAGTTTTTGATGGGAAGATCCGGATCAAAAAAAGATCGGGCAAAACAACGAATGGGGTATACGATACGCACGGATCGATACAGATATGTGGAGTGGTACGATTGGAAGGAGGATCATGTCGACAGGAAAGAAGTCGTTGGGAGAGAGCTGTACGATCATGCTGTCGATCCGCAGGAAAATCAAAATATCGCCAATCACAAAGAAAAAGCTCACCTGGTAAAAGAGCTCTCTGAGAGGCTCAGAAAAGAAGGGATCATAACATTTGATCGAAAAGATTGCAAGAAAGGTATTCACGCTAAAAATTAATTGCCATGTTAAATAAAACATTTTACCTAAGTTGTGGAATTGCATTGATTTCTGCGTCATGTACTCCGAAACAAGGCAGCACACCAAAGAAACCCAACGTGCTGTTCATTTCCATCGATGACCTTCGACCTGAGTTAGGATGTTACGGGGTAGATGAAATACAAACACCACATCTGGATAAATTTGCCACGAAGAGCGTCACATTTACCAGGGCTTACTGTCAAACCGCAGCCTGTGCACCATCCAGAGCTAGTATCATGACGGGACTCAGACCCGACTCCACAAGAGTGTGGCACTTAAAAGACAAATTCAGGAAAACCATCCCGGACGTCCTAACGATGCCGCAGTATTTCCACAAACATGGGTACTACACGGTTTCGATGGGGAAAACCTTCCACAACCACATGCCGGACTCCATATCCTTTGACGAACCGGATCTTCGACCAGAGGAATACCGCACCAAAGATATGATTGACCGAGATCCCGAATCATTTTATTATGATGAGGCTATTAAAGAAGAATTAAGACAAGTGCGCGATCAGAGGTTGAAGAAAAATCCCAATGTCTATGCCGGAGGATGGGGCTACGGCCGTGCCATTGAAGTGGCGGACTGTGAAGACCATGAGTTGTACGATGGTGCCCAAACAGATTTGGCCATTGAAACCATGAAAAGATTGAAAGAAAAAGAGCAGCCGTTCTTTCTGGCTTTGGGCTACTACCGCCCTCATCTGCCTTTTGTGACACCACGAAAATATTGGGAGTTGTATGACAGGGATAAACTGCCACTGGCACCCAATCCGTTTCTTCCGAAGAATTCACCCGTAATGGCCATGAACAGTTCCTACGAACTCTCTGCTTGCTACGACATGAAAGACGTACATCACCCATCCGTAAAGAAACAACCGGAAGAGATGGCGAGAAAGCTTAAACATGGTTACTATGCGAGTGTAAGCTATGTGGATGCCTGTGTGGGCAAACTTTTGAAAGGACTTGACGTTTTGGGACTAGCTGAAAACACTATTGTGGTTGTATGGGGAGATCATGGTTGGAAACTTGGAGAACATGGGAGCTGGTGCAAACAAACAAATTATAACACCGACACACGGGTTCCGCTTTTAATCTATGCACCGGGAATTAAAGGAAAAGGCCAAAAATGTGATCGGTTGGTTGAACTTCTTGATCTCTTTCCAACAATAGGAGAGCTGGCCGGAATCGAAGTAGAGTCCTACCTTCAGGGAACAAGTATGGTACCTTTGTTGAACAATCCCAATTTGAAGTGGAAAGAAATGGCATTCAGCCAATTCCACCGACGCCCAAAAGTTACACCGGATGGAGGCAGGTACATGGGCTACTCCATGATCACGGACAGGTACCACCTTGTAGAATGGTATGTGTGGGATGATGACAAAGGCATGCGGAAAGAATTCGTGGCCAGAGAACTTTACAGCCACAAGATAGATCCCGAGGAAAACGAGAACATCGCCGGTTATCCGGAGAACAGAGAATTGGTACATCTGCTTTCGGAAAAACTAAAGGTGAGCTGGAACAAAAAATTCATTTATAATGAATAGTTCTGAGACCATTTTATGATTTGAATAAAATAGCAATGAAACTACTTCCGTTGGTTTTCTGAAGCGGGATGTCGCAGAAGGTGATTTGATCTGCTGCAGAAAAGGAGAAAAAGAGACGATGAAGAAACAATTGAATTCGGTGCTGATTAAACCATCCGGCCCAGATTGCAATCTGGGCTGTACCTATTGCTTCTATTTGGAAAAGGCTGGGCTTTATCACCAACAGAAGCTGCACCGCATGGAAGAGGAAACCCTTGAGATACTAATTCGCCAGGTGCTGGAGCAATCCGAGCCCGAGGTGTCCTTTGGCTGGCAAGGGGGAGAACCTACTTTGATGGGGCTGGATTTCTTTAAAAAGGTGATTGAGTTACAACAGAAATATGGCAATGGAAAAACCGTTGGAAACGGTTTACAAACCAACGGACTGTTGCTGAATGAGGAGTGGGCCGAATTTCTGAAAGAGTACAATTGGTTGGTAGGCTTATCTTTAGATGGTCCACAACATATCCACAACCATTATCGCCTAACTTCCAATGGAAAACCAAGTTGGGAAATTGTGTCGAAAAATGCCAAAATGCTTTTGGACAAAGGGGTAGCCACCAATGTGTTGAGCTGTTTGACTGATCATTCAGCCGATCACATTGAGGAGATTTACCACTACCACAAGGAGATGGGCTTCGACTTCATGCAGTTCATTCCCATTGTGGAAACTGATAAGAAGAATCCCCGACAAGCCGCTTCCTTCTCACTTTCACCTGAAAAATATGGTGAAGTTTTGTGTAAAATTTGGGATTTATGGACGAATGATTTTCAGAATGGAATACCTACAACATCGGTTCGTCATTTCGATTCCGTATTTCATACCTATGTTGGAATTCCTGCTCCAGAATGTACCTTGCAAAAAGAGTGTGGTGTATATACCGTGATAGAGCACAACGTGGATGTGTATTCCTGTGATTTCTTTTGGAAGCTTGGAAATATTAAGCAAGGCAAATTAATCAATATGCTGAATTCAAAAAAGCAGGCTCAGTTTGGTTGTATGAAGACCAAACTTCCAAGAAAGTGTAAAAGCTGTGCATATTTTAAGCATTGCTTTGGAGGTTGCACCAAAGATAGAGTTAAGGATCCTAAGGATAACGGCATGCCTCGCTTTTGTATTTCCTATAAAATGTTTTTTGCACATGCCCATACTCAGCTTCAGGAAATGGGACGAAACTGGATTGCTCAGCAAATGGGGATGCAGAAAGAAATGGAAGCCCAATAGAGTGGAGGAACTTACAATGCTTTTAACGATTTTGTGAAAAAAATAAAGTAAAAGATACTTTTTAGTATTAGTTAAGAAAAGGCTGTAATCATTATAGATTGCAGCTTTTTTTACTTAAACATACTTACCCCGCAACTTTTCTGCTTGATCCTAAGATTCTCATCCCTTTCGATTTACTGCATAAAAAAAGCACCAAAGTTTTTCAACTTCGATGCTTTTTCAGCGGAGAGAGAGGGAACTGAAAATTTGCTTTAAGTACCCTATTCTCAATATTTTACGAATTCAATTTTTTAAGTCCTCTGCAAGTCCACCAAAAATGGGTAAAAAATGCCCGTTTTAAATGCGTTTTAATGAACTCATTTCCCTTCAAAAGTAGCAAAAAGGAACCGAACCTAAAAATGGATTTTGTTAAGTTATTTGATCAGAAAATTTGACATGTTAAAAAATCCTATATTTTTACTTAATGAATGCTGCAAAACAATTACGCATGAATAAATAAAATATTCGATGGTATACCTTTGGGTTAAGAGGATATAGTAATTAAACGAATGGCATTACATATGTCCTAGTCGTATCTAATTAAAGTTAGAAATAAGAGCAATGAATAATATCGTTTTCATAGATACCGAAGTAGATGTTAAAAGTAAAAAGATACTTGATGTTGGTGGTACTAGTGGAAATGGATTAACATTGCATTCGAGCTCTATTTCGGAACTGGTAAATTTTATAAAAAATAAGAAGTATGTATGTGGTCATAACATCATTAACCATGACTTGCCTTATATTGAGAAAGCGATCAATCAGAATTTAACTGGAATTAATGCTATTGACACATTATTCTTATCACCTCTATTATTTCCTACTAAACCTTACCATGCTCTATTAAAGGATGATAAACTACAAACTGAAGAGTTAAATAATCCGTTAAACGATGCAACTAAAGCTAAAGATCTGTTTAATGATGAAATATCAGCATTTCATGATATTGATGATGACTTAAAACAGATCTATTATGCGCTACTTGCGGATAAAAGGGAGTTTTCGTCATTTTTTGATTTTGTAGGTTATTCAATTTTTAATGATGATATCTTCAGCCTGATCAAGAAACGATTTACAGAAACCATTTGTCAAGAAGTAGATTTAGAAAAACTGGTACTTCAAACACCAATAGAGTTAGCTTATTGTTTAGCTTTAATAAATACGAATAGTAGATACTCAATAACACCTCCATGGGTAATTAAGAATTATCCTGAGGTCGAAAGAGTAATGTTTTTGCTCAGAAATAATCCATGTCTGGAAGGATGTATATATTGCAATAAGGCATTAGATACTAAAGTTGGATTAAAGAAATATTTCGGATTCGACTCTTACAGGACTTATGGAGGAAAGGCATTACAAGAGCAAGCTGTTAATGCAGCCATTAGTAATAAGTCTATTCTGGCAGTTTTTCCTACAGGAGGTGGTAAGTCAATAACTTTTCAAGTACCGGCACTTATGAGTGGAGAAAGTGTAAAGGGCTTAACGGTTGTTATTTCACCTCTCCAGTCTTTAATGAAAGACCAGGTAGATAATCTGGAAGGTTCAAATATTACGGAAGCTGTAACAATAAATGGATTACTTGATCCTATAGAAAGGGCAAAATCTTTCGAAAGAGTAGAAAGCGGATCTGCTTCAATTCTATATATTTCACCAGAGTCACTTCGGTCTAGGTCAATTGAACGATTGCTGCTTGGAAGAAATATAGTCAGATTTGTAATTGACGAAGCACATTGTTTTTCATCATGGGGACAGGATTTTAGGGTTGATTACCTCTATATTGGAGATTTCATAAAGTCATTGCAGGAAAAGAAAAATCTTGAAAGCGGCATTCCGGTTTCTTGCTTTACGGCAACGGCAAAACAAAATGTAATCCAGGATATAAAGGATTATTTTCTGGAAAAATTATCCCTGAGATTAGAAACTTTTAGCTCAAAAGCATCTCGAACGAATTTGACTTACAAGGTAATTCCAAAAGAAAACGAAGAAGATAAATACGACACATTACGCAACCTGATTGATGGGAAAAACTGCCCAACGATTATTTATGTATCACGCACAAGGAGGGCTTATCAAATTGCAGAAAGGTTATCGAATGACGGGTATTTAGCAAAGCCATACCATGGTAAAATGGACAAGCAAGAGAAGTCAGAAAACCAGGATGCATTTATTCGTGGTGATGTTGGTGTGATGGTGGCCACATCAGCTTTTGGGATGGGAGTTGATAAAAAGGATGTGGGAATGGTAATTCATTATGAATTGTCTGATTCTCTGGAAAATTATGTGCAGGAAGCTGGCCGGGCTGGTAGGGATGAGAATATAACGGCTGATTGTTACGTGCTATTCAATGAGGAAGATTTGAGTAAGCATTTTATATTGCTCAATCAGACTAAGTTGAATATAAAAGAAATTCAACAAATTTGGAAGGCTATAAAAGATCTTGACCAATTTAAGAATTGTAAAGTTTCAAATTCTGCTTTGGAAATTGCTCGAAAAGCTGGGTGGGACGATAACGTAAATGAAATAGAGACAAGAGTAACTACAGCTATATCTGCGCTGGAAGAAGCAGGGTATCTAAAACGTGGGCAAAATATGCCAAGAATTTTTGCCAATAGTATCCTATCAAAAAACGCTCAGGAAGCTATTGAGAAAATTAATTTATCTGAAAAGTTTAATGATAGGCAAAAGGAACATGCAGTCCGGATTATTAAAAAGCTGTTTTCCAGTAAAAGTAGAAAGCAAGTAGCTGATGGTGAAGTTGCCGAATCAAGGATTGACTATATTTCAGATCACTTAGGTATTGTAAAGGAAGAAGTTATTAATGTAGTTAACTTGTTACGGGAAGAAAAAATACTTGCCGACACAAAAGATTTAACAGCCTTTATTAAGCGTGGAGAAAATAAAAACCGTTCGTTAAGCATTGTCAATTCTATTAGCAGAATAGAGAAGTTTTTGGTAACTCAGTTTGAAGAACAGGAAAAGTCATTTCATATCAAAGATCTAAATGAACAGGCTGAAGAAAGTGGATGTTCTGATGTATCACCCAATAAGATTAAAATCATTATTAACTTCTGGGTGATCAAGAATTGGCTAAAACGAAAACAACACGATTATTCAAAGAATCACCTGACAATTTTATCGAACTATGCTGAATCGGAGCTAAAAAAGAAATTAGAAAAACGGCACGAGTTAGCCAGCTTTATTGTTGATTATCTGTATTTGAAGAGTAATGAAAAGCTTTCCCATGCTGATAAAAATAAAGAACAAATATTAGTAGAGTTCTCTGTACATGAGTTGAAAAAGGAATATGTCAACCAAAATGCTCTGTTTAAACTCAATGTCTCGTTAGCAGATGTAGAAGATGCATTGTTTTATTTATCAAGAATTGATGCTATAAAAATTGAAGGCGGTTTTCTTGTTGTATATAATAAGCTTAGTGTTGAACGGCTGGAGCAGGATAATAAAAAACGATATAAAGTTGATGATTACAGGAAGTTAAATCAGTTTTATGAAAACAAAGTACAGCAAATTCATATAGTAGGTGAGTATGCTAAAAAAATGATCCAGGATTATAAGGAAGCGTTACAGTTTGTTGAAGATTATTTTCAGCTTAACTATGCTTCATTTCTGAATAAGTACTTTAAAGGGAGCAGAAAGGATGAAATAAAAAGAAATATTACTCCCTCAAAATTCAAACAGTTATTTGGAGAGCTATCGCCTGCTCAGTTAGGCATCATTAAAGATAACGAGTCGCCTTATATTGCAGTTGCGGCTGGTCCCGGTAGTGGAAAAACAAGAGTGTTAGTTCACAAACTGGCGTCTTTATTGTTGATGGAAGATGTTAAACATGAGCAATTGTTAATGGTTACCTTTTCAAGGGCTGCAGCTACTGAGTTTAAAAAACGCTTATTTGAGTTGATTGGAAATGCAGCTGCATTTATTGAAATAAAAACCTTTCATGCCTATTGCTTCGATTTATTGGGAAAGGTTGGCACAATTGAAAAATCGCAAACAATCATTAATAAGACTGTCGAGAAAATCCGAAACAAAGATATTGAACCAAATAGAATCACGAAGACTGTTCTTGTTATCGATGAAGCTCAGGATATGGATATTCATGAGTTTGAGCTTATAAAAGCCTTAATGGAACACAATGAAGAAATGAGGGTGATAGCCGTTGGTGATGACGACCAGAATATTTACGAGTTTAGAGGAGCGAGTTCCAAGTATTTAGAACAATTTATTTCGGAACAAAAAGCTCAAAAAGTTGAGCTGATTGAAAATTACAGAAGTAAAGCTAACCTTGTGGAATTTACAAACCAGTTTGCCAAAAAAATTACTCACCGCCTTAAAGAAACTCCAATCGTACCGCATACAAATGAGACAGGGTGGGTGAAGTTAATTAAGTACTCTGCTTCTAATCTCATTGAGCCTGTTGTTAGAAACATCTTGTCATCAGATCTAATAGGAACAACTTGTGTATTAACGCATACTAATTCTGAAGCTTTACAAATCACAGGTCTCTTGATTCATGGAGGTTTACAGGCTAAGCTAATTCAAACCAATGAAGGATTTAGCTTATATAATTTAGTAGAAGTACGATATTTCATTGAACAACTTAATTTTGCTGAGGAAAAGTATACCATTACTGAAGAAAATTGGAAAGCAGCAAAGCGTAAACTTTGGAACAATTATAAGGAAAGCACTAAAATTGATATATGCATTAACCTGATCAAGGATTTTGAATTAAGTAACCCGAAAAAGAAATATCAATCTGATTTTGAAGTTTTTGTAAGGGAGTCTAAACTTGAAGACTTTGTGAGTACAAATGGAGAAACAATTTTTGTATCCACAATTCATAAAGCAAAAGGTAAAGAGTTTGATAATGTGTTTTTAATGCTGAATGGTTTTAATCCGGATAGTGATGCAAAGAAGCGTGAGTTATATGTTGCCATGACCAGGGCAAAACAAAAACTGACGATTCACTTAAATGGAAACTACCTTGACGATATTGCTTGTCAAAATTTAGAACGAATAAATAATGACTCACAATACAAGCCTTCAAACTTATTGGTTATTCAACTTTCCCATAAAGATATTTGGCTCGATTATTTTATTTACCGTCAAAACATAATTGCTAAGCTCAAAAGTGGTGATACGCTAATGGTTAACAGTGATGGTTGCTTTGACGAAAATGGAAATTGTATCCTGAAATTTTCAAACAGATATAAAGAAACAATAAGCAACTACCAGAATAAAGGCTATAAGCTTAAAGAATCTGTAATAAATTATATAGTGTACTGGAAGAAAGAAGAGTTGGAGGATGAATTAAAGATTGTTTTACCGGAGTTGAAATTTATTAAACCAGATGTTCGAACAGTTAATTGTAACCCGGATTACTTAGCGTAGTCTATATCTAAGGATACGTTTGTAAAGAATACAGGGATCTGGTTAGCAGGCATACATAAAAAGGAACTCGTTTCCAACTATTTAGATCGATAAATAGCATTGTTATCTAGAGATATGAATATCTACAATGGTCATTTTTAAGGGATAAACACTATTAAAATTAATGAGTTTGAAGGGTTTGAAGTTAGAAGGCTGTTTTGTCTTAAAAATGGTGGT
>NZ_CEXQWX010000194.1:0-10556 GCF_982718395.1 Carboxylicivirga sp. | reverse complement strand
CTGCCTTTTATGTTGTCATCGAAAAGTGGCCTACTCTGATTGGTCTCTAAATCTGCCAACATATAGGTTATATGCGAACCACCGGGCATTTCATTAGGTGTACGCGGTGTGTAAACTGCATAGATCAATTTTGAACCATCAGGATGCATTTGAACCATGCGGGTGGACTTGAGTTGTAACAGTTCTTTAGGAGTTAAAACATTTTGTGCTTTTGTGGAATGGCCTCCAATAATAATTAGTAGGGCCAGTAATATTCCGACATTAAATTGTAAACGCATAGTTGTTGAAATTGAAATTTGAATAAAGATAGAAAGATTGAACCTGAAACGGTATGATGGATATTAGTTTCAATTAGTCAAATAGAAAAAAACACTAGTTTTGCAGAAAAATTGACTTATGCCCTGGAGAAAAAAATGGTTTCAGTTTGCTATTTTGTTTTTGCTTGCCTTTGTTTGGGGAAGTTCATTTATCTTAATGAAGATTGGCTTGAAAAGTTTTAGTAGTGTGCAAACGGCAGCTTTACGTATCGGATTTGCTTCTTTGTTTCTTTTGCCGCTTTCCATAAAGCATTTAAAAAGCCTTAAACTAAAAGATCTACCTCCTGTTTTAATTGCAGGTTTTATTGGGAGCCTCATACCAGCCTTTTTATTTACAAAAGCGCAAACACGTATTGATAGTGCTTTGGCCGGGATGCTTAACTCTTTAACCCCGGTTTTTACCCTTATCATTGGCATCTTGTTTTTTAAGATTAAAAAACGATCAACACAGATAGTTGGGATTTCATTGGGGCTCTTGGGCGCTTTGGGATTAATCGCATCAGGTAATGAAATTGCTCTGTCGAATATAAACAGTTATGCTTTTTTTATTGTATTGGCTACTGTTTGTTATGCTATCAATATCAATGTGGTAAAAACATACCTTACACATTTGAATGGTAGTCAGATTACTTCACTATCTTTTTTCTTCATAGGACCGGTTGCAGCCATTTACTTTCTGACCTCAGATATTCAAATGGCCACACAAAATGAGGATTGGTTAATTCATTTAGGAGCGCTGGCACTGCTGGGTATTATTGGAACGGCGCTGGCCATGTTACTTATGAATACGCTTATTCGCTATGCTTCGGCTGTTTTTGCATCATCGGTAACCTATGTTATCCCTATATTTGCAATTATGTGGGGGATGATTGATGGTGAATTAATTACACTTTATCATTTGTTGTTTATGGGAGTAGTGCTGGTAGGTGTTTACTTAATTAGCAGAAAAAAATAAGGGCTGCCCAACAGAACAGCCCATATAATTTCAACTATAATCGAATTATTTCTGTTGCTTAATTAAGTTCAGTGCCGAACCAGCTTTGAACCATGCTATTTGTTGCTCATTGTAGGAGTGGTTAGTAACGATCACTTCTTTAGAGCCGTCAGCATGAGCGATTTCTAATTGTAATGGTTTACCGGGAGCAAAAGCATCAAGGTCAAGGAAGTTGAATGTATCATCTTCTTTAATCTTATCATAGTCAGCTTCATTGGCAAATGTTAAACCAAGCATACCTTGTTTTTTAAGGTTCGTTTCGTGGATTCGCGCGAAACTCTTCACCAAAACAGCACGAACACCCAGGTGACGTGGCTCCATGGCAGCATGCTCCCGTGATGAACCTTCACCATAGTTATGGTCGCCCACAACAATAGTTGGTATACCAGCTGCTTTGTATGCGCGTTGCGTTACTGGTACTTCATCATATTCACCTGTCAATTGACTTTTTACTTTGTTCGTTTCTTCGTTGAAGAAGTTAACGGCACCAATCAACATGTTATTTGAAATATTATCCAGATGACCTCTGAACTTTAACCATGGACCTGCCATTGAGATATGATCTGTTGTACATTTACCTTTGGCTTTAATTAAAAGCTTGGCTCCGGTTATGTTTTGGCCGTCCCAAGGCGTAAATGGTGAAAGCAATTGCAAACGCTCACTATCAGGGCTCACCACCACTTCCACACCTGAGCCATCTTCTGCAGGAGCTTGGTAACCTGCATCCTCTACATCAAAACCTTTAGGAGGTAATTCATAACCGGTTGGTTCTTCCAGTTTTACTTCCTGGCCATTTTCGTTTTTAAGAGTATCAGTAATTGGATTAAAACCAAGATCACCGGCAATGGCTAATGCAGTTACTAATTCAGGTGAACCAACAAATGCATATGTATTAGGGTTACCATCCGCACGCTTGGCAAAGTTGCGGTTAAACGAGTGGACGATTGTGTTTTTCTCCTGTTTCTCAGCTCCGGTGCGATCCCACATTCCAATACATGGGCCACAGGCATTGGCAAATACCTCGCCACCCATTTGATTAAAGGTGTCAATTAAACCATCGCGCTCAATGGTGTATCGTACCTGTTCTGATCCAGGAGTGATTTTAAACTCACCTGCTGCTTTTAGGTTTTTCTCTGCTGCCTGCTTTGCAATAGAAGCCGCTCGAGAGATATCTTCATACGATGAGTTGGTACATGAACCAATTAAACCAACTTCCACTTTTAAAGGCCAGCCATTTTTCTCAGCTTCTTCACGCATTTTAGAGATAGGTGTTGCTTTATCAGGCGTAAAAGGTCCGTTCAAATGTGGTTCCAAGGTATTTAAATCAATCTCAATAAGCTGATCGAAGTACTTTTCAGGGTTAGCGTATACTTCAGCATCTGCAGTCAGGTGTTCTTTTACTCCATTGGCAGCTGCAGCAACATCTGCACGATCGGTTGCTTCCAGGTATCGTGCCATAGAAGCATCATATCCAAAGGTTGAAGTTGTAGCTCCAATCTCTGCTCCCATATTACAAATGGTACCTTTACCTGTACAACTTAATGATTCAGCACCTTCACCAAAGTATTCAACGATGCAGCCAGTTCCTCCTTTAACAGTTAACAGACCAGCTACTTTTAAGATAATGTCTTTTGGTGCAGTCCAGCCATTCAGTTTACCAGTTAGCTTAACACCAATTAATTTTGGAAATTTTAACTCCCAAGGCATACCAGCCATTACATCAACCGCATCAGCACCACCAACACCAATTGCAACCATACCTAATCCACCAGCATTTACAGTGTGTGAGTCGGTACCAATCATCATACCTCCGGGGAAAGCATAATTTTCAAGTACTACCTGGTGAATGATACCTGCACCTGGTTTCCAGAAGCCAATTCCATATTTGTTTGATACTGAACTTAAAAAGTCGTACACCTCTTTGTTGGTTACCGCAGCTGTAGCCAAATCTTTATCAGCCCCAACTTTAGCCTGGATCAGGTGATCGGCATGTACCGTTGATGGCACTGCAGCTTTGGCTTTTCCTGCCTGCATAAATTGCAACAATGCCATTTGAGCAGTTGCATCTTGCATCGCTACCCTGTCAGGATTGAAGTTAACATACGACGCGCCACGTTCAAAAGACTTATTTGGTAACACATCAGCCAAGTGTGCATACAAAATCTTTTCGGTTAAAGTTAAAGGCTTGTTGAGCAACTGGCGTGTTTTTTCAACTTTACCGGGAAGCTCAGCATACACCTTTTTAATCATTTCAATATCAAAAGCCATTTCACTATCGGTTTAATATTATTATTGTCTTATTTCTATCAATTTAAAAGGATAACAAAGCTACTAAAAACTGCTAATTTATTATCATGTTTTTAACAGTTCAAATACAATTTGGTTGTGCAATGTGAGGCATTGAATTTCTTTTAGTAACTTGATGCCTCATTTACGACTGCAATCTACCCAATATGAAGATAACGCTTATCTACGAAAACCTGCGTATTGCTTTAGGATCGATCCGAACAAATCTCTTACGAACCATATTGACCATTTTAATTATAGGTATTGGCTTAACAGCATTGATTGGAATTCTGACCGCAATATCTTCCATCGAAGCTACGATAAGTAATAAGTTTACTGGTATGGGTGCTAATTCATTTACTATTGAAAACCGAGGAATGAATGTCC
The DNA here is from genome assembly GCF_982718395.1 of Carboxylicivirga sp. Classification (NCBI taxonomy): domain Bacteria; kingdom Pseudomonadati; phylum Bacteroidota; class Bacteroidia; order Marinilabiliales; family Marinilabiliaceae; genus Carboxylicivirga; species Carboxylicivirga sp. Next base: position 6,572 of record NZ_CEXQWX010000194.1, on the reverse strand, counting down.
AGATTGGTAAACGTAAACTGAGAAATAAACGCTATGGTTTTATATCTTTTAAAGAGGTCATGCAGTTTAAAGATGAATTTGATTTTCCGGCTATTGTGGCTGTTTCGCATACTGCAACAGGGGCGGCAACAGTTAAACATGAGTCTGATAAGTCGAATCCTAATGTAATGGTGATTGGTGTGGATGAGAACTTTATGGATGTGGAAGGTCATAATATTGAGCAGGGGCGTAATTTTTCTGCTCAGGAGATAAAAGATAACCGCTATGTTGCAGTGTTGGGAAGTGCTTTGGCAAAGAAGGTTTTTCCGAATGATCAGAATCCGATTGATAAAATAATTGTTACAGGTGGAGCCAAATATAAGGTTATCGGTGTGCTGGAGGAAAAAGGCGCTGGTTTCGGATCGCAAAGTGATAATATCCTGTTATTACCCGTAACCAATGTTCGTCAGGTTTTTAGCCGTCCAAGTATGTCATATAAGATTGTGGTTAAGGCCAATGATAGTGGTCAGGTTGATGTGGCAATATCTGAAGCAACTGGCTTATTTCGTGTCATTCGCCGGTTAACAATTCATGATGAAAATAACTTTAACGTCAATAAAAGTGATAACCTTTCACGATTATTAATTGAAAGCACAGGAAGTGTAACATTGGTTGCTTCAATAATTGGTTTAATTACATTGTTGGGTGCTGCTATCGGATTGATGAATATTATGTTGGTGGCTGTTGCCGAAAGAACAAGAGAAATTGGTATAAGAAAGGCCATTGGAGCAAGTAGTAAGGCTATTAGAAATCAGTTCTTGTTTGAATCAATTATCATTGGTCAGTTAGGCGGTATAGTAGGAATTGTATTAGGCGTATTTGTGGGTAATTTAATGTCAATGGTTATGAAATCTGATTTTATAGTACCGTGGAATTGGGTTATTCTCGGTGTAATTGTTTGCCTTATTGTTGGTGTGCTCTCAGGTTTAATGCCTGCCATAAAAGCATCAAAACTCGACCCGATAGAGTCGTTACGATATGAGTAAAAATGAGTCAATAATTGTCTATCTAAATTATCTAATAGTTAAACAAAATTCATCTTTCTAAGTTATCTTAAAAAAGATATAACCAATTACTTTCGATCTTCCTAAAGATGGAAGGTACTTTGGTTGAGTATCAGAAATAAAAACCGGAAAGATGGCGTTCTATCAATTTTCACGTAAGTTTACTCTTAATGCATCGCTTGAAGAGGTTTGGAGTTTTATAGCTACTCCTGCTAACTTAATGAAGATTACTCCTTCTTCATTGAGTTTTGAAATAATGACACCTGATTTACCATCACAAATGTACGAGGGATTAATTATACACTATCATGTAAAACCTCTTGCTGGAATTAGAACAAATTGGGTTAGTGAAATAACACATATTAAGACAGGAAGATATTTTGTCGATGAACAACGGATAGGACCTTATAAAATGTGGCATCATGAACATTGGTTGCAGCCGATTAAGGGTGGAGTGGAAGTATTGGATATTGTCAGCTACCAGCCTCCATATGGTTTAATTGGAAGAATAGCCAATACTTGGTTGATAAAACAACGATTAACCGAAATATTCGCTTACAGGCAAAAGGCAATTATAAATCATTTCGAAGAGGAAAACAAGGCTAATAGATAACGATCAAAATGATGACTGGATTGGCAATTTTAATACTAAGTTTTATGAGTGGTGTGGGGCAGTTCTTGATATACGATTTTAAGAAGAGTGATGATCTTTTGAATTGGGAGATCATTAACGATGGTGTTATGGGCGGTTTATCCAAAGGAACTGTTTCCGTGAATGAAGATGGTCATGGAGTATTTTCAGGTAATATTTCCCTTGAAAACAATGGTGGGTTCTCTATGGCGAGATATAGTTTTCAATCGTTAGAAACCAAAGAATATAACAAAGTTGTAATTCGGCTTAGAGGAGATGGAAAGCGGTATCAGTTCAGGATAAAGGCCAATAGAAGGGATAGACATTCTTATGTTCAACATTTTCAGACTAGTGGCGAATGGCAACAGATAGAAATAGGTTTAAATGATATGTATCCAACATTTAGGGGACAACTACTAAATATGCCAAATTATCCAAAAGTATCAATGGATGAAATTGCATTTCTGATTGCGAATAAAAAAGCAGAATCATTTCGCCTTGAAATTGATTACATCAAACTAAGATAGTAGAGGTTTAAGAGTGAATATTTCACCTTATAATGATTAACAAACTAGAATTTAAACTGCATTTATACACCAACCGTTATTATGGATTATATACCTACTACAAAATTGGTATTGACAAACCTGCTATAATGTCTTATTATGCTGTAGAAATCACTAATAGCAGGAAAATGATAGGTTCAGGCTGTAGGTAGTTGGTGAGGGTTTATTAATAAGTAGGACAATTTTTAAATTATCACAAATAGGTTAGAGTTCTTAAAAGGTTGGAACCCAGAACCTGAAACTATTGGGCCTGTTCCTTATTTTTATTCGTGATAGATAATAAAAAAGGCTTCCAATCCGGAAGCCTCTTTTAATATGATTGAAAGAATCAATTATTTTACTGATTCCATGTATTCGATCAATTCACATACTTTAGCTGAGTAACCCATTTCGTTGTCATACCATGATACAACTTTTACGAAAGTGTCAGTTAAAGCGATACCTGCTTTCGCATCGAAAACTGAAGTTTGAGTTTCTCCAATGAAATCATTAGAAACAACAGCATCTTCAGTGTATCCTAAGATACCTTTCAATTCGCCTTCAGAAGCTTCTTTCATAGCTGCACATACTTCTTCGTAAGAAGCACCTTTAGCTAAGTTTACAGTTAAATCAACAACTGAAACATCAGGAGTTGGTACACGGAAAGCCATACCAGTTAACTTACCATTCAACTCAGGAATTACTTTACCTACAGCTTTAGCAGCACCAGTTGATGAAGGGATGATATTTTGACCAGCACCACGTCCACCTCTCCAGTCTTTCATAGAAGGACCATCTACAGTTTTTTGAGTTGCAGTAGAAGCGTGAACAGTAGTCATCAAACCGTCAACAATACCGAATTTGTCATTCAATACCTTAGCAACAGGAGCTAAACAGTTAGTAGTACAAGAAGCGTTTGACACGAAAGTCATGTCGTTAGTGTACTTAGTGTTGTTAACACCCATTACAAACATTGGAGTGTCGTCCTTAGAAGGAGCAGACATCACAACTTTTTTAGCACCAGCGTCGATGTGACCTTGTGCAGTTTCTTTTGTTAGGAAAAGACCAGTAGACTCAACTACGTAGTCAGCGCCTACAGCACCCCAGTTAATGTCAGCAGGGTTTCTTTCAGCAGTAACACGGATTTCGTCACCGTTAACAAATAATTTACCGTCTTTAACTTCAACAGTACCGTCAAAACGACCGTGAGTTGAATCATACTTCAACATGTAAGCCATGTAATCTACATCGATCAAATCGTTGATAGCAACAACTTGAACAGTTCCTTTAGCTACAGCCTGACGGAAAACGAAACGTCCGATACGGCCAAACCCGTTAATCCCAATCTTGATTTTTGACATTTTATTGCTTTTTTAAGAATTGTTTTAATAAGGTCTTCAAAAATGCGACACAAAAGTAGCAATTCATAATTAAATCATCAAGAAATACGAAAATGATTTTCTTAATAAACTTTAAATTGTGAAGATTAATTTGCTGGTGGAAGTAAGGGGATAACGTTGGGTACATAAAACAAAAAAAGTAACATAAAAGTAAGGACTAACCTTCTTCTATGTTACTTGTAATTTTTTTCAGACTGTATTATTTACGCTCTTACAGTGTTATTGTCAACTACAACTTCAGCTTGTCCGTAGGCAGGACAGTCTTCTGTACTTTTGCATGAACTCATTCCCAACACCATCAAAAATAAAACAGCAGCAATCAACGAAATCTTTTTCATTTTTTTTTCCTTTACTTAGTCTGTAAAAATAGGAGATAATTCTAAATCTCCAAAATGTTTTAGTTTACAAGGCAGTAAACGAGAAAAGTAAGTTTGGGTTTCATTTTATATAGCTAACTTGGGCAATGGGTTATTTTCCTTTGTGAATGTTCCGTTTTTTTACACGAATACAAAATAAAAAAGAAACCCTGCGAATCCGCAGGGTATAAAAGATATTAAGGTGTTTTATTCTGGCCATCTGATGGTTTCGTCATCCACCCATTCCGGACCTATCTGGATAGATGTAATAGCGTCTTCATCTAACCAGATATTAATATTTTCTTTCTCGAAGACATATAGTTCTTTGTCGTCAAACCTATCTTCATGCATGTCTTCAAGATCATATTCTCCCATGTCCAAACTATTAAGCCTGGCCAGAAAATCATCTTTTGACATACCTACTTTAATGGCGTCATGTAGAATGAAGTTTTCAGTCTCAAAGGAGATTTCAACCAATTTGTAGTCTTCTTCCTTGTCAAACGACATGGAAATACCCATTTCATCGAAATAAAGTACGTTAGCTTCGGCGCCGTTGCCATAGTCTTGTACTTCTGTTTCATCAGGATCGCCTAAGTAATTAGATACTTCATGTTCTTCCATCCCGAATTTGATGCTGCCGAATCCGATGTGCGGCATAATGGCTTTTGGTGTCATTTTATTTTTAAAATATTAAAGTTAATGGGGTAAATATAAAAAACCCATTTCAGATAAGCTACAGTTTTTGTTAAGAGAACTTTAAAAGATGTCAGAAGACCGAAGTATACTCAATTTATTAAACTTCGGTCTTCGATCTTTAGTCTTTATTTATTTCCATTGTGGGATGCGTCCTTTAGTGTAGGGCGCATTTAACTTATCCAATTGTTTTCTGACCTCAGGTAGTTTTGTTTCTGCAACAGCTTTTACTTGTTCCAGAACAGGAGGAAATTTCTCTTTCAAAATTTCATAGCTGTTCTTTGATGTACTTGTTATATTAGAAGTGCTGTTTATTTGCGCCCAGATAATACTGTTAAGTCGATTCATTAATGGCATTTCGGCAGGTGGAATTTCTTCCCAACTTGCTTTAGCTTTTAATCCTTTAAATGCAAAATATATCTCGTCTAATTCTTTTTGAATTGCATTTAGAGATGGCAATACTTCTGTGTGCGTACCAGGCAATACAAGCGCTGTTTGTTTCATAGCGGCTACCTCTTCTTTCATTTCGTTCAATAAAGCCAAAGTACCATTCATTACTTTTGAAAGTTTGCTGACTTCTTTTTGGAAGGCTACCATTGCCGGCCTGTCTTTGGCAGGCAGAGTGGTGTTATTTAATGCAACAACTTCAAATTCTTTCGGACCTGCAAGTTTAGTTGCTTTACCATTTTGAACCTGATCAATTTCAACGGTGTATTTGCCCGGAAGGACAAAAATGCCGCCTTCAGATTTTTTGAAAGGATCAAACTTTTTTGTTTTAACAATTTCTGAGCTATTGTATTGTAAATCCCAGTTAAAACGTGTGATACCTTTAGAAGGCTTTTTTGTAAAGGTTCGAATCACACTTCCTGATTCATCCTTAATGCTAACTAACAAATAAGCTGGCAGTTCCTTCTCTTCTGCTTCAAGTTCTGCCCATGATGGTTGAGGAATGCGTTCACCATTTTTGAATAGCTCTTTTTCCTTTTCTCGTCGAATCTGTCGCTCGGTTTTCGGTGTTTCTTTCTGGAAGAATGTAAAAGTTGCGCCATACTCAGGATTAGGTGCACCATAATAAGTTGCTCCCTGACCATAAATCTTGTCAACCTGCATAAATAAAAGTGCGTCCTTTATTTCAAACAAATGTGCATCTTTTTCTGGAAGTTGTTCAGTTAATTCACGAAGCGGTGTGTAATTATCCAATACGTAGAAACCACGTCCGAAAGTAGCCATTACTAAGTCGTTTTCACGCTCTTGAATCGCAAGATCACGAACAGCAATTGTCGGAATACCGGCTTTCAATTGCGTCCAGTTAGTACCTTCGTCAATACTGAAGAAAATTCCAAACTCCGTTCCGGCAAATAATAGCTCAGCACGTTCAGTGTCTTGTTCAAGCGTGTGAACAGTTCCATTTTCAGGAAGTCCATTTATGATTGCTTTCCAACTCTGTCCTTTGTCAGAGCTTTTTAATATATATGGTTTAAAGTCGTCGCTCTTCATGCCGTCAAAAGTGGCATATACCACATTTTCATCGAAGCGGGAAGCATAAATATCACTTACGTAGGTATGAGCAGGGACTCCTGGAAAAGCACCTGCCTTGCGCCATGTTTGACCATCATCTTCTGTTATCTGGATGAGACCATCATCTGATCCGGCATAGATCAATCCGGCTTTTACCGGCGATTCATCCAATGACACAATTGTGTTGTATTGTGAGGTAGAAACATCTTTGGATACCGCATCAGCACTCCAGTATTTACCCATTACAGGCCAGGTGTTACGGTCAATTTGAGCAGTTAAATCATCAGAGATAACTTCCCATGTATTTCCACGGTCGATACTTTTAAATACCTTATTAGCTGCCATGTAGATAGTTGTTGGATTATGCTTACTTAATATTAATGGGG
>NZ_CEXQWX010000193.1:0-10603 GCF_982718395.1 Carboxylicivirga sp. | reverse complement strand
AATACCTAAGCTTCAGAATATTGATATCATGCTACAGGCCAATAATATTTGGATGTGGACAGCCAATGAAATGGATATAGACCCGACAATACCATTGGGTACTTTACCAAATCCGAAGAGTTTACTGATATCATTAAAGACTAAATTTTAAATTGATTACTATGAAAAGAATAATCACATATATACTGGCCATTGGGATATTGGCATCTTGTGACGATTTTATTGATGTAACACCTAAAGGTGTCGTTGTGCCCGAAACTGTTGAACACTACCAGGGATTATTAAATAATGCCCGGACTACGGGAAGTGCACCGGTATCATATGCCATTGCAAGCGATGATGTTTATTTTGATGATGCACGTATTAATTCATTTGACTCATGGCAGTTTAATGCCTACTCTTGGGCCGATTATTACTTTAATCCGGAAGAGATTGACTTTTTATGGCAACAGGCTTATAAAGAAATAGCTGATTGTAATATTATCATCAATGAGATTGATGAGGCTAAAGGTGATGAATTGTTAAAAAGCTATGTGAAAGGAGAGGCTTTGGTATTCAGAGCTTTCAGTTACTTTCAGTTGGCTAATATGTATGGTAGCGTGTATGATAAAGCAACGGCAGACGATGATTTAGCTGTACCGCTTTTGCTTGAAGCACAAATTATTCAACAAAAGCCAAGAGCCAGTGTACAGGAGATTTATGACCAAATTATATCCGATCTGGATGAGGCAGAGAAACTAATGGAAGAAGCTGAAGGACAGAAGTCGACAAATATGAATGCTACTAAATTTCATGGTGATCTGAATACAGTATACGCGCTTAAGATGCGTGTTGCCCTTTTTATGGAGGAGTATACGGATTTAATAAATTATGGAGAGAAGTTTTTTGAACGCTTACCAATTGAAGCTGCAATATTAGATTATAATACCTTACCTTCTCCATTTATGATTATACCATTATTTAACCCTGAGCACTTCTATTTTCAATTGCCTAGCGGGCCATATGATTTTTTAAGAGGTGCATATCTAAGTGATGATTTGGTTGCTACTTTTGATAAAACAAAGGATTTACGTTTAACGTATCTGGCGATTCCTGATGGTGACAAATATTTATTCAATGATTATTTTAGCAATATCTTCCCTAATCCGGGTTTTACAACTACAGAAGTACTCTTAGGATTGGCGGAAGGGTATATTCGGAACAATGAAAAAAATAAAGCCATTGATTTAATCAACGAATTGCAAAAGCGTCGCCATATGACACCATTGTATACACCAGTTGCTTATGATGATGTAAATGATGCAGAAACGTTAGCTCTGGTACTTAGCGAACGTCGTAAAGAACTGATGTATCATGGTAAGCGCTTTTTTGACCTGAAACGATTGGGTAAAGATCCACAAACTGCAGTCACTTTTAAACGGACTATTAACGGGGCTGAGAAAGAGATAAGCCCTGATGACTTGAGGTATCAGTTAGCCATACCACTCGATATTATGTCGATGAATGATTTGCTTGTTCAAAATCCACGTTAGGAGCAATGCTTGTTTAATAGATAAACTAATCCTTCCTATGCCTGAGAATGGTTATAGGGAGGTTGGTTAATTTTTTAAAATAAACCCCATTTAAATTTACTAAAGCAGTGTAGTAATTTACATCTGATTTATAGTTTCTTCTACACCTTAATTGCCTGATTTTTAAAATTTAAATCGAACTCAGGTTTATAGGTTCTGCTATACCTTAATAAAGTATTGATGTGTCATGTAACATTGACATTCAACTTTTTAATAATTCTTAAAATTTTAACAAATGAGAAGTACATTTTTGTTAATGATGGTAACCATCATTACTATTTCAGCCAATGCTCAAGAAGACGGAATTAAGTTTTTTCACGGCACCTTTCAGGAAGCTCTGGATAAGGCAGAGCAAGAGAATAAAAAGCTATTTGTAGATGTTTATACCTCGTGGTGTGGACCTTGTAAAAAGATGTCTAAAACTGTTTTTACGCAAGCAGAAGTAGGTGATTTTTTCAACGAAAACTTCATAAGTTTTAAAATTGATGCCGAGAAAGGAGAGGGACCAACAATACGCGAAAAGTATTCAGTATCAGGTTATCCAACATTGATGTTTTTAACGCCTGATGGCGAAGTAGTGAAAAAGATGACTTCAAGTCTTGATGCTCCGGCTTTAATCGCTTTTGGAAAATCAGTGCTGACTGTAAACGATAACTTTGAGGAGTTGAAGGCTAAATATAAGCAGAATGAACTGGGAAAGGATGAACTGTTTCAATACCTGATTCATCTAAAGTCAAGAGAACTAAGCAAAGAAATCGAAGAAGTTTTCAATAAGTATTTTGTTTTGGCTGCTGAAGATCAAATATCAGAAACGTTATTGAATATGATTCCTGAGTATGGCACACAATCAGATAGCGAAGCATTTCAGTACTTGCTAAAGAATCGGGAACGTTTTAATAAGGTTATTGGAGTTGAGAAAGTAACCAAGTGTATTACGGACGTGTATCTTGGTGAGTTCAGGTATACAAGGTTTAAAACGGAAGAAGAATACCGTTCGGCCAAAAAAGTGTTGAAAACGAGAGTTGATGTTGATAAAGAACTAAGTTTAAGCCTGGATAACCACTATTATTATACATCTCAAAATGAAGAGAAGTACATTGAAACGGCAGGGGAGTTGGTTAAGGTGTATGAGAAGAATAAGGATGATATGGAAATATCACATATATTAGGCTCCCTTAAATGGCTGAAACAGCATGATAGTTACCTAAAACTTGAAGAATGGGGATTGCTGGCCATTCGTATTAACAACTCCTTTATTAACAATGCTCAAATGGGATTGGTGTATGCCGCTTTAAAAGATGAAAGTAAGTCTGAGGAATATTTTAATAAGGCAGAAGAAATAGGGAAGAGCACTAAGAATCCCTACCTGGAAAGATTGCCAATGTTAAGAGAAATGGCGCAATCGATGCTTAAATAACACAGGATTTGCAATAATTATTGTAGAAGATCATTAAAGAGGGTGTCCGAAAACCAGGAAATTATAAAAGAAAACTAATAATGTGTGATATTTAATAGCTTAACACCTCACCTCAATCCTCACCTAAAGGAGAGGAAGTGCTCAATAAATGAGTGTTAGTGCACTGATTAAGAGCTTATAAATGTCGAATGACTCTATTCCTTCTCCTCGAGGAGGATTTATTCCGCCAGAGCGGAAAGGTCAGGATGAGGTGATTAAGTAATAATTCGTAAGTAATGTAGTTTTAAATGCTTGTTTTCGGACACCCTCTTTTTCTGAAACTATAAATATAGAAACCCGCATTTCAATCTAATCAATCGTTTAAAAGAAAGGGACAGATCATACCCCATTAACCTGGATTAACCTTAACTAACATTGATTCATAGAGTTTTAACCAAGTGTTAACCTGTTTTTTAATTTGAGGCCTGTTATTTTGTCAATGTAATTAATTGATTAAAAATAACGAATATGAAACATGTAGTAACCTTAGCCTTGTTTGCCTTCACATGGAGTGCAATAGCCCAAACTGAACATTGTAATTTTAGCAATCAACGTTTTGAGAGTCCAGCAGATAACTATGCAGCGGTTTCTGATTATTCAGACGCAGTGGATGCCTGCGAATTTTCGGTAGATGCAAATATACCAGCAGATTATTCTCATGAGGATAAACGTGCGATACCATTTAACGTGAAGGATCTGGATGGTAATTATTATAATCTGGAGGATTTAATCGGAAAGGTAATTGTTGTCAATTTCTGGTTTATTGATTGCAAACCATGTACCATGGAAATACCAGACTTAAATAATATGGTAGCAGGTTTTGAAGGACAAGATATTGTGTTTTTAGGAATGGCACTTGATTCAGAAGAGTCCTTGCGTAAATTTTTGAAAGACAATCCGTTTTCATATAAAGTGATCCCTAATTGCAAAGACATTGTAACTGCTTACGGAATTAAAATATCTCCCGGACATGTTGTAATAGGCAAAGACGGTCAGGTAAGTTATACCTCGGAAGGATTAACGACAGATACCGTTAGCAATCTGCAAAAAGCTATTGAAGCACAACTGTAACCGTATATAATTTATAGCACTAACTTCATTATAATACTCGTCGCCCGACTAAATTGCATTAATGCCTATCAGTCGGGCGACGACTTATACATTGGTCAAGATTTTTATGCTAAGAGGTGCAATACTCATTAGTTTAACTCGGAAGGTTCGTTTGGACATACTTGTAACCAGTATCTCCGTTTCTCCACCCTCAATTAAAAATACACATTGTTGTCCATTGATTTTATCATACTTAATGAAGTAAACCGGATATAATGTACCGCTATTTTCTTTTTCTAATCGAAGTTATTTTAATCCGGTTTCGCATTCCACGTTTCACAATTTCATATCTTAAATAAACCTTCTGTGGTAATATATCAAATCCATTCGATCTTTTCTCTATAATTCCTTTAGGAATTGAGTCTGTTAAATAAAGGCAGTTATTAATGTCAATCATCCATCCACCACAGTCACCGCATCTGGTAGAGTCCCATCCAACAATTTCACCTTTCACCTCACGGTTTTGATAAGAGAAACCAGAGAGAGACATGAGTGTTATTGAAATCAATATTGTAAGTAATGTTCGAGTCATATTTTATTCTTAATTCAGGGTGAAATCTAAGCAAAAACCTCACCAATAAAGCCCGCTTGTTGATTTTTGGATTCATGTAGCTATTCCACTGCGTTCAATCTTGATAGCATTGACTTTAATTTTTTGGTCTTTTAAAGAATGCTACATATCCAACTGTTTGATGTATCCAACCAAATCCGAAGGCCATAAATCCACCGTCTAGTTTGGGCTCAACTTTTACAAGCTCCCAACCATCAGCACCATACCTATCAAACTCTTCGTTTATTTCATCAGGCAATCCAGTGCTGGTTCGTTTCTTTGCGTTGATAAAAACAATTTTATATTCCCATTCCATTTGTCTAAGGTTTATATGTTATAATTTTAATCATCAGTGTGGAATTAAAGTTTACGCTTATTTTCTTCTTGATATACTGTATTTCAACATATAATAAACAATAGTAATGGCAATAAGCATCCAGGTAATACCAATTACTACAGACGGGATTCCTGTCATTTGAGCAATTTGATCAGCATCGCTGCCAATCCCACTTCGTGATATTAAATCCGATTTGATATCGAGTATCACATAGAGGCTGCTTGTCAAACCAATAAACTTTAACAGATATTCGAGGATAGAAAGCGGCAGGTATTTAACCGATGCAAACATAAATAGAGTAAATCCGGCACAGAAAAGGATGCCAAACAATTCTCCTGATTTAATGACATAATAGGTAATGATAAGAGAGCCAATACCTATAATTGCAGCTAATAGTCGAATATACTTTGTGTGTGAAGCGGTCAGGAAGATAATGACACCCCAGATCAAACTGCCTAAATAACCTGCGCTGGCAATCATAAATGAAGGCCAAAAACCGGGGGGGCGGGTAGAGGTGCAAGATCCTCCGATCATATGGTTAATTTCAATTTTTATGATATCGCCACCCATCAACTCAGCCATTAAGCCATGACTGATTTCGTGGAGCATTACCACAAAAATCTTTATTGGATAAATAACAATAGTATCCCAAAGAGCAATGGCAATGATAAACATGCCAATCAAGATCAATAATTGCTTCGTGTTTTTATTCATGAGATTCAGGCTTTTGTACAGATTGATATAGTTCTTCAGATCCTTTAAAAGAACATTTCAACCGTAAACATACAAATACATTTATGATCTACCTGAATTTAAGCGTTATCCAATCAATAAGTTCCTTGTCGAACAGTTGACTCTCTTCCAATTGCGGTGTGTGCCCACTTTTTTCAAACAGAACCAGGGTGAAGTCAGGGATATTTTTATACTCAGTTTCCCAAAGTGTATAGGGGATCACATAGTCATATTTACCAAGCCCAAGAAACACGGGGACACTAATGGGAATTGCCGGTTCAAACATGTTATAATCATGAAACACTTTGGTAAACAGATGCTGCGTAACTTCCGAATGCACCGTCATATCATCCCAAAGCCAACTGGCGTCATAGCGAGGATTATACCAATATTGTGGCGACATATTATTATATCGGGCAGAGGCTTCTTCCTGCCCGGTCAGTCGGTCCAGCTCATTTGTTTTTCCCCAGTTTTGTTCCTGAAGTTCTTTTCTTTCCTTTGAGGCAGTTTCCCAAAGTGCTGTTGCCTTTTCATGATAAACAGCATTACCCCATTCGCAGGGAGAGCCAACAGCGATTAATCCCGAAACTTGATTGCCATATTGTTTGACGTACTCGGTTGCAATGGTTCCATGTATGCTGTGCCCCAAGATTATTGGTTTCTCCAGACCAAGTGCAGATCGTATCTGTTCCACGTCATTCGCAATAGATGAAATATCTACGGTATTTAAATCTTCTGCATTATAGCCTTTGGCAAACCATTTCATATCCACGAAATACATTTTCAGGTGTTTTCGTAATTCATTAGAAAAGGTTCGGGGATAATAAACAGATGAACCGATTACTAAACACGGTATACCTTCACCTAGTGCCACATAGCCGAGGCGGCTGTCATCGACTTCAATAACTCCAGAATTGAGTAGTGATTTCTGGTTGCTTGTTTGGGCAATTATACAATTACATTGAACTAGTAGAAGAAAAATAAGTATTTCAAATCCGGTCTTTTGCATATCTGTATTTAAATAGGAATAAATTAATACGTAAGGCAGAGTCAGGACATTACCTTATTTGTTTTAAATTCATTGATCATTTCTAATGCGGACTTATGAGGTCTGCCTGCGGCTCTTTCAAAATCGGAAGCCACGTCATTCGCACCGTTTCTTATTCCTTCATATATCCCGGCAATGACGGTTCCAAGGAAATCACCAAGTTCTGCCTGACGCTCTTTTCTATACGCTTCTACAGACATCTCTGAGTATTTCAGGTCTGTATTGAATACCTGATTTATCAATTCGGCCAATTGAGTTTGAGTTATGCCTTCACCTACGAGATTATAAGTTTGTTCATTGTGATTGTCGTTCAAAAGCATTTGTGTATATGCATTTCCCAATTCTGAACGACTTGTATAACAGCATTTACCATCAGCGGCACAGTTTCTGATTTCGCCTTCTTTTACGTAGGTGTCAATATATTCCAGATCGGGTTCTATGTAAATGCCGTTTCTGCCAATAGCCCATTGCAAGCCGGATTTACACACATCATCCTCTGTTTGGCGATTGCTTTTTACGATGGGACTGAATGAAGTATCAGCTTCATTACCAACGATGCTTGTGTACACTATTTTTTTTACACTATTGTGCCTGGCAGCTTCAATAACATTTCTGTGTTGTTGAATTCTATTCTGAGGCTTGTCCATACCAGAAACAAGCAATACTTTATCAATACCTTTTAGAGCGATCTTAAAACTATCCAGACTGTTATAATTACCTTTTCTTATTTCAACGCCAAGGTGAGAAGCCTTTTCAGGTGATCTGACTATTCCAATAACATTGTCTTTGCCAATTTCTTTTTTTAGCTCATCAACAATTGACGAACCCAATTGACCATTTGCTGCCGTAACTGCAATCTTCATCTTTTAAGTTTTAGTTATATCCAACTTATACCAATTGTATAACAAAGTGATTGATAAAGCACTTTGCTTATAACAATGGTTAATGCCGAAACAGAATCACAGATTGTTTTTTATCAATCGTTTTGATTCGTATTCGGTATTATTTATATCAGAATATACACCTTAATTTTACTATGTCAACAGTAAGTGTGCAGATATAAACTTATATCGTTGTATAATGCAGAGCAATTCACATAGCCTAAAGTCACTTTCGAATTCTGTGATTATTAATTGCTGATTGTCTTGTTAATACAGTTATTGATAAAACATTTGTTTTGTCAAAACTGAGTGTTTTATTAATTTGGCGGCGTCTATGAATCTACAGGAAGAGGTCATTAAAAAGAAGTTAATAGCTGGAGATGAATCGGGTTTGCGACAGCTATTCGACATGTACTATACCCCCTTGTGTGTATATGCCCTTAAATTTATTGATTCATTTGATAAGGTTGAAGATATCGTTCAGGACGTATTTATCAATTTCTGGGAAAGTGGTAAAGCAACTGAAATAACTTCAACAATTAAAAACTACCTCTTCAGGGCAGTTAAAAATAATTCCCTGAACCACCTTCGAAATACAAACCGGTACAGACTTGAACCCATTGATGAGCAATTTGAGTTGGAAGAAGAGAATTACGACGATAATAGCGAACTGGAACAAAAGAAGAAACAGTTATATACCGAAATAGATAAGCTCTCGCCCCAGGCAAAGCTTGTTTTTGAAAGCATAGTGTTTTCAAATATGAAATATAAGGAAGTGGCTGAAGAATTAGGCGTGTCTGTTAATACTGTTAAAACTACTTTTTCAAGGGCTTTAAAAAGACTGCGTTCTTCTCTTGATGTTATAATTCTCCTGATGCTTCCATAGTTAATCAGGTATATTTAATGACATACTTTTAATTAGTCTTGGATCTGATGATTACTAGTCACAATTTTAGTGTTCGGTGCATTGTGTATAATGCATAATAATCACTCTTCACCCCGCCGCAACTTTGTTCCAATAGCTACCAGGGAAATTGGCTGTCGCATCTTTAAAACAATGTTGTTTTTTTACGTTATATCGACATAAGCAACGCAGCTTGGGACCCATAGGCATAAGTGGAGGAATGAAAAATTTGGAGCATGCTATTTTAATCTTTAAATTTTTCCTGTAACGTTGCCAATATGGGTAAGCGAGTGCTTTAGTCGACGGCTTTTTTCTAACCTTTTTGAGCTGCAGGCAAAAAGGTGAAGCCTCAATGGCTTGAGTTGGAAGAAGAAAATCTTAAATGTGATTGCCAATGAATGCAATAATATATTTCGGTTATCCCCTAAATCATGCAGATCCGTTACTTTAAATACTTGATTGACTCTTTCATTAAGCTTATTTTAGCCATAAACAGATAAAGTTTTAAAATTTGCACAAAAAAGTGTCACCCATTTTTGATATTCTGTATCGTCAATATAGCAGGAGTAATTATTAATGCACTAAAATAGTTGATTTAATATGCAGGTAGATGATAACAAAATACTGGAGTGGGCAATTAATTATCATCGGGGTGAGCTGACAGTTGATGAGCAGAGGGACTTTGAGCTCTGGCTGAATAATGATCCTGAGCATATTAATATCGTCAACAAGTACAGACGACTATATACCAATAGCAGAGGTCTGGCGTTTCAAAACCAGGTTAGGGAAGAAAGAGCCTGGAGTAACATATCGAAACAAATCACACCAAAGAAAAAAGCTCGCCTGTTACCTGATTGGGCTTATTATGCCGCAGCAATTTTGGTTGTCGGGTTGTTGGGTACCTGGTTTATTTTTAATGAGGTATCAAAGGTTGAACCTGTGCACCATTATAATTTTGAGCAGTTGGCTGAAGTGGGCAGTAAAAAGGCATCGTTAACAATGGCCAATGGGATGATGGTTGAGCTTCAGAATGATGGGGAACAACTACTGGATGAAAAGGATGGAACACAAATTTTAAAAGATTCAGATAATAACCTCAGCTATAAAAGTGATCCTGTAAATAAGAGTAATAAGCTAATTTATAATGAGGTGTACGTGCCCAGGGCAGGAGAGTATTCTTTGACTTTATCAGACGGCACACAAGTGTGGTTAAATTCAGATACGCAGTTACGTTATCCTGTGCAGTTTGGTTCCGATAAACGTGAAGTCTATCTGCTTAAAGGCGAAGCTTGTTTTCAGGTGGCTCACAATAAGGAAGCACCGTTTTCGGTATATGCCAATGACACAAAAGTAAAAGCCCTTGGAACAATGTTTAATGTGTCAAGCTATGAAAATCAACCTTTTATATCGACTACCCTGGTGGAAGGTAGTGTTAAAGTTGATTACCTTAATGAAGCAACAATTTTAAAACCCAATCAGCAGTCAATAATCAATAAGGGACAGGATGGTATTACAGTTAATCAGGTAGATGCATCGGTACACATTGCATGGATTCATGGTGTTTTTGAATTTGAAAATGCTGACTTAAAGTACTTGACGGAGCAGTTGGGACGGTGGTATAATGTTAGTTTCTTCTTTACCGAACCAGATATTAAGAATTTAAGATTTACCGGGGCATTTAAACGTGATCAAAGCATTAATTACGCCATCAGTTTAATTGAAAGAATCACCAATGTTAAATTTAAAGTAGAGGGAGAAACCATAATTATAGAACAATAAAAAAGCAGGAAATAGTACCAGTATTTCCTGCCATTCGTTAACCGCATTGCTGCGAAGCAATGCCAGTTTATAAATCATAAAACAAAAGTATGAAAAAAAATCAGAGATGGGAGTGGTATACCCCTTCCATACGTAAATTATTACGCGTTATGAAGCTGAGTTTGATACTAATACTTGTTTTTTCGTTGCAACTTTCAGCAGAAAGTGTAGCACAGGTACAGCTTAAAAGTAAAGG
>NZ_CEXQWX010000192.1:0-10669 GCF_982718395.1 Carboxylicivirga sp. | reverse complement strand
ACATTAGTTGGCTTTCTTTTAACCACCGTGTACTCGAAGAAGCAAAAGATACGAGCCTTCCTCTATTTGAAAGGCTTAAGTTTTTGGCTATCTACTCTAATAACCTGGATGAATTCTACAAGGTTAGAGTAGCTGAATATCGTAATGCTACACTTATTCCTGAGGGTTATCCAGACATACCACATGCGGGCGAAACGTTAGAGAAAATTAATAATATTGTCAGCTCTCATTGGATTGAGTATAGCAGAATATTTAAAGGGGAGATTCTTCCTCTTATGAAAAAAAACGGCATCATTCTGCATCTCGACAGTTATTCACATCGGGCCGAACATATGCAGTTTGTTCACGACTTCTTTCATACTGAACTGATCCCTTATTGCCAACCGGTACTACTTAATAAAGGCACACGAAGTTTTATGCGTGATAACCGCCTCTACCTGGCTGTTAAATTATACCGTAAGCGTAAAAAAGGCGATAAAAAAAATAAAAAGAGAAGGGCCAGGTATGCATTAATAAAAGTACCAACCAACGACCATAAGCGATTTATTGAATTACCCCAAGTTGATAACCAGCATCATTTTATGTTTTTGGATGATGCTATTCGTTATGGTTTGCCTGAATTATTCCCCGGCTATGATGTTGTAGGCAGCTGGGGTGTAAAAATTGCCCGTAATGCTGATTTGGGAATTGAAGATGAATTCTGGGGGAATCTGGTTGAAAAGATCAGAAAGAATCTGGCGCTGAGAAAAACTGGTACACCAGCTGGTTTATATCACGACAGATCAATACCGGCTGATGTTTTAAGGTTCCTGATGAAGTCGTTTGAAATAAAACCAATCGAATTAGTAGAGACTGGTAGTTATCAGAATTTGCACGATTTCTTTTCTTTTCCAAACCCATATGCACCCAACCTGGAGTGGCAGGTGCCAAAACCAATTAGACCATTCGAACTGGAGGAAGCAGGTTCGATGTTTGAAGCAATTAAGCGTAAAGAACGTGTATTACATTATCCATATCACTCATTTGACTATGTGATACAATTTTTACGCGAAGCAGCCACCGACGAAAAAGTAGATGAGATTAAAGTGACACAGTATCGTGTTGCCAGTAACTCAGAAGTTGTAGGTGCACTGATTTTTGCGGCTCATAACAAAAAGAAAGTAACTGTTTTTGTAGAAGTTAAGGCACGATTTGATGAAGCCAACAACCTCTATTTTGCTCGCCAGATGGAAAAGGCCGGCATTAAGATCATATTTAGCATCCCCGGACTAAAAGTACATGCTAAAATGGCTTTAGCAATTCGCAGGGCCGATGGTATCCGTAAACGTTCATTTGCTTACTTAAGTACAGGTAATTTTAACGAAAAAACAGCGCGGTTATATGCCGATCATGGCTTTTTCACCTGTAACGATGCCTATCTTGATGATATGGAGGCTTTATTCCACTATCTTGAAGATCAAAGTGTAAAACCAAAGCTAAACAAACTATTGATCACGCAAATCAATCTTCGTAAGGAGATTATGAATCGGATCAATCACGAGATTGATTTGGCCAAAAATGGTAAAGAAGGATACATTCTGCTTAAGATGAATGGTATTCAGAACAAAAACCTCATCAGCAAACTTTATGAGGCCAGTCAGGCGGGTGTTAAAATAGATTTAATCGTGCGTGGTATTTGCTGTCTGGTCCCTGATCAGTCATTCAGCAAAAATATTCGCGTATTAAGGCTGGTGGACAGTTACCTGGAGCATGCAAGGATATGGGTATTTGGTAATGATAACGATACTGAGATGTTTTTATCATCAGCCGATTGGTTAAACCGTAATATCAACCGTAGAATTGAAACTGCCTTCCCTATCGAGCAACCGGAATTAAAAGCTGAAATACTGACAATGCTTGAAATGCAATTAGAAGACAATGTCAAGGTCCGGCGTATTGACAAAAACCTTAATAATGTTGTTATTAAAAGCAAAGGTAAACCTTTAAGAGCTCAACAGGCTTCTTACCAGTATTTATGGGAGCTTGACAATATTATTAGAGAAAAGAACAAGGTAATCAGCAAATAAGAAGTTATGAAGACACTGATACTGACTCGCCACGCCAAAACAGAACAAATTGGTTATATGAGTTCAAAGTCGGACTTTGAACGTGAATTAAAACCCAGGGGCTACAACGATAGTAAATTAATCGCGGACGATATGATCCAACGAGGCATTCAACTGGATTTATTGGTTACAAGCAAAGCTGCAAGAGCAGAACAAACTACTGAGATCTTTGCTAAAAAACTGGGTATAAATAAACAGGAAATCGTTCATGAACAGTTTCTATATGATGGCTATACAACATCCGAACTGATTAATTTTCTTGGTCAGTACAAAGGCAATCATGATTACATAATGATTGTTGGACATAACCCGGAAATTGCCATGACAGCAATTACTTTAACTGATAGCGACTACCTTCACTTTCCAACAACAGGCACCATTGCAATTTCTTTTGATGTAGACAATTGGGAAAACATAAACGCGCGTGAAGGTAAAATAGAATGGTTTGCCACACCCAAAATGCTTAAGTGACACGGTTAATTTCAGCGAAGACAATATTAAGCGGCTCTGCTTCAAAAGCTGATCCTTGGTTTGACACATCCTATACTATAAATCTTTATCGGGGCTGCTCACACGGCTGCATCTATTGTGATTCTCGAAGCAAATGCTATCAGATTGACGATTTCGATAATATTCAGATCAAGCATAATGCAATAGATCTTTTACACAAAGAATTGCGCTCTAAGAAGAAACGAGGAACTATTGGTTTCGGCTCAATGAATGATTGTTACATGCCTCTGGAAGCCAAACATCAATTAACACGGAAAGCACTTGAGATCGTTAATCTTCATCGATTTCCTGTACACATTATTACCAAAGGAACTCTGGTAACTCGTGATATAGATATTCTTAAAGCTATTTCAAAAATATATGCCGCTGTCTCGGTTTCCATAACATCGTCATCAGATGAAACAGGGCAATTGGTAGAGCCCAATGCTCCATTGTCATCAGAACGGTTTCAAACGATTAAAGAACTTTCTTATTCAGGTATTTATTGCGGTATTACCCTAATGCCGGTTATTCCGTTTATCACCGATACTAAAGAAAATATCAAACAGATTGTCATAAAAGCTAAAGAAGCTGGTGCACGATACATCATAGGTGGTTTTGGAATGACACTTAGAGAAGGAAACAGAGAGTACTTTTACCAGCAACTTGATAAAAGGATACCTGGGTTAAAAGAGAAATATATTCAGAACTTCGGCGACAGATACAGTTGCTACACCAACAAAACAAGAGAATTGGACAATTATTTTAAACAATTATGTCGGCAAAACAACTTACCTGATAAGATGATATTCTATAAACCTCCTATTGCTGAACATGGCTTACTATTCTAAATTGAAATTTCCCTTATTTTTATTTTGTCTAAATAAAATAGTTTACTACTTTTGAAACGATTACCAGTAATTACATTTTGATTTAGTCATAGCGAACTAAAAATGCCGCTCGGTTTTGAGCGGCATTTTTAATTTTATAAGGGTCTTTTCAACTTAAATCGTATTCGCAGGATTCCATCATCATAACTGGTTGACCCTAACACAAACTCGCCAACCTCTTTTGTGTTGGTTACATGCTCACCAATGCATGGACAGGCATCGTAATCTCCAACGCTCACAATCTTGATTTCCTCACCTGATGCATCAGGCAGTTTTTCGAGGTCAAAACATTTAACAGCTTCTTCCCTACTCACAACCTCTTCTTTCACATCCAGATGTCGAGCTAAAACCTCATTCACTCTTGTATTAATTTCAGATTCCTCTTCACTTGTGAGGGCTCGTTCAAAATGATAATCGCACTTTGATTTTTTTCGTTCCAGATGGTTAGAGAAAGAACGATTGCAAGCAAATAACTGAATCATTGTTTGATTCAAGACATGTTCAGCCGTATGCATTTCGGGATTATAGGACTTCATACATTCTAATTAAGATATAACACCTGAACCTATCAATTCATCACCATCATACCACGAAGCAAATTGCCCGGCCGTAATTCCGCGCTGTGGTTCATCAAACACGAGGAACATACCATTTTCACGACTATACAGTACGCCTTTTTGCAATGGCTGACGATAACGAATTCGCAAATTCAAACGTCGCGATTCGCCTGTTTTCATTGCTAGGTCTTTGCGAACCCAATGAACTTCATCTGGCATGATTCGTAGTACTTTACGGAATAACCCCGGATGTTGCTTTCCCATTCCTGCATACACCTGGTTAAAATCCACATTGGTTCCAATAATAAACAGAGGTTCAGGAAAACCTCCTATGTTCAGGCCTTTACGCTGACCAATGGTATAAAAATGTGCCCCGTTATGGTCCCCGATCTTTTTGCCATACTTGGGATGAAACGGATAAGCTTTTGATAATTCTTCCAGATCTTCATCGGAAGGATTATCTACTTCTGCTTTACTCCAATCACGCTTAAAAAGCTCACTGTCCTGATCAACAATAAATACCCGTCCCTTTTTAGGTTCCAGCTTCTGTTGCAAAAACACCGGCAAATCAACTTTCCCGACAAAACAGATTCCCTGCGAATCTTTCTTATGCGCGGTAATCAGGTTTAACTCATTGGCAATACGTCTTACTTCAGGCTTAACTATATCACCTATCGGGAAAAGTGCTTTAGCCAACTGCTCCTGGTTTAACTGGCACAAAAAGTAGCTTTGATCTTTATTATCATCGTTTCCTGCCAATAGTCGATGTACTTCTTTTCCATTAACACCAACTGTTTCTTTACGGCAATAATGCCCGGTTGCCACGTAATCAGCACCCAGCTCCAATGCTTTATCCATAAATACATCGAACTTGATTTCGCGATTACACAAAACATCCGGATTTGGTGTACGTCCCTTCTCGTACTCCTTAAACATATAATCAACCACACGTTGACGATAAAAATCGCTCAAATCAACGGTATGGAATGGAATATCCAGCTTCATAGCCACAGCCTGTGCATCAAACTGATCATCCAGCCAAGGACAATCGGCTTTTAGTACACCTGTTGTATCGTGCCAGTTCTTCATAAAAAGCCCGATCACTTCATAGCCCTGTTCTTTTAAAACATAGGCTGCTACACTTGAATCAACTCCTCCCGACAGGCCAATTACGACTTTCTTCTTTTGCATTTCTATTTTCTCCTTTATTGCCAATTAGCGCACAAAAATACGCTTTTTTATTGACTAACAAGCAAGCCACCCATACCTCTGTAAAAGCGGACTTCCATAACATTCGACCAAATAAAAAAGCCGCTGTTAAAGAAACAACGGCTCGAATATAAAAGTAAAAACAATATTAAACATTAATCATCATCGGCATTAATAACATCAGCTCATCTTCATTCTCGCCATTCTCAAATGGTAATAAGATACCTGCTCTCGATGGATCTGATAACTCTAGAATAACATCTGTTGAATTCAGGTTATCCAGAATATCGGCTAAGAAACCTGACTTAAAACCGATTTCCATTTCATCACCCTCGTACTGGCAGCTTAAACGTTCGTGTGCTGAAATACTGAAGTCAATATCTTGTGCCGACACCACCATCTCGCCCGAAGTCATTTTTAACTTAACCAGGTTACTGGCCTGATTAGAGAAGATCGATACACGCCCTAATGTATTATGAAATTCGCTACGATCAATAATTACCTTATATGGATTATCCTGCGGAATAACAGCATTATAGCTTGGATAGTTACCTTCCACCAATCGACACACCAACTTATAGTTCGGAAGTGTGAAAAAGGCATTTTTATCATCAAATTCGATAGATACATCGCCTGTTTCCTTCGGCAATACATTTTTCAATAATCCGGCCGGCTTTTTAGGCAAAATAAATGAAGCAGTAAACTCTGTTGTCGCATCCAAACGACGGTAACGAACCAGCTTATGCGAATCAGAAGCAACGAAGGTCATGTTCTCTGGTGATAACTCAACCAAGATACCATTCATTACCGGACGCAGCTCATCATCAGCAGTAGCAAACAATGTTTTATTGATTCCAACTTCTAACAAATCAACGCCTACCTGCAAGCTTGAGCTCTTATCTGCATCTAAATTAGGCAGCTCAGGAAAATCTGCACCATCCTGCCCCACAATACTGAACTTACCTTTTTCAGTAATGATATTAACACCAAACGAATCCATGTTAATATCAAAATTCAATGGTTGCTCAGGAAATTTTTTAAGTGTTTCCAATAAAATGCGCGAAGGCAAAGCAATAATACCTTCCCCATCAGAATTATCCAGTTCCAGGGAAGTAACCATTGTTACTTCAAGATCTGATGCTGTCAATACAAGTTTATTGTCTTTCAGGTCGAATAAAAAGTTATCAAGGATTGGCAGTGTACTTTTATTACTAATTACGCGGCTGATGGCCTGCAGATGAGATAGTAATTCTGTACTGGAAACAACAAATTTCATACGTTCTTTTTGTTATTAGTTTTTATCAAATATATCAAAAAAACAGATATTTAGGTGCATTTACATTTTGTTTTAATTGAATGCGAACGCAAGCTGCAAGATACAAAAAATCATAAGTGCTCAAAATAAGCGTTAAAGTAACTTTTCATTAGTTATTAACACAGGAAGACGGTAGAAGATTCTAGCAATATGCATCACTCATCCACCGGTTAATAAACTTCATGAAGTCAACCTAACAAGGAGTACAAAATCCAAATACCACTTATTTGATCATAACAAAAAGACCTAATCTGAAAAGTTCTCTTATTTGCTATAGCGCCGATGACGAAGAAATACAAATAATAAGCTTCCCATCAACACGATTAGTATTGGAAGAGCCACATTAAACCATTTCCATCCTGCCGTTCCGGCTGCAATCTTTTGCTTATCGAGTAAGCGTAAGGTTAAATGACGACCACGTAGTTGCATCCAACCTTCATCATCACATAAATAATTAATGGCATTAACAATGAAGTCTTTATTCCCATATACCTGACGCGAGCCTTCATCATAGCCCAAAGGCAAAATTTGCGGATTACTTTGTTTAAACCTGACAGGATTGCGAATAATATCACCATCCGCCACCACAAGCATTCGTGTTGGTATGCTGCTGTCCTTTCGCTTACCAACATTATTCAAATCAGCAGGAACTTGTCGGTTAGCAAAAACTGAAGGAAAAATTCCCTCTTGCAGAACAGCCACCGTTTGAAATGGTGATTTAAAATCTTTCTGATCAGGTTGCTTATTGACATCAGCCATGCTAATCATTACCGGAGTCTGACTCAATTTCGTGAACTGAGAGCTACGCAAAAGTACCTGCCGCTTAATATCTAAATCAATACCAACTGTATCAATGGTTCCGCAAAAACTGGCCCTCACCAGATTAATACTCCGAGTTATCGGGTGATTTTGAGCAGTGGATAACAGGGGACTATATAACCAAGGTACTGGCACCAACTGAGGCTGACCATTAGGCCGTGCATTCATAAGAATACGCCCTGCCTGTATGTCTTCTATCACAACAGGATTAACACGAACACCATATTTAAATAGCTGATCTCCAAGGTTAACATCATTAAATAATCCGACAGTCTGTGGTGATTGCCTCAAGCTATCAAGGGTTACATTAACCGCATCAATCAGGTATAATAAACGGCCACCATTCATCAGGTACTGATCCAATACAAACTTATCTTTCTCAGAAAAAGCCTTCGATGGTTTAGCAATAATCACCGCCTTATAAGGAGCCAATACAGAAGCATCATCACCTATCTGCCCGCGGTCAACCTGGTAATAAGCCGAAAGTGCATCTGTCGCCTCAATAACATCTAGTTCATCGAGCTCACCATGCCCTTCAAGAAAGGCAATACGCTGTTTTTCATCAGAAAGCAGCTTACGAAAAGCATTAGTAAATTTGAACTCAAGCCCCTCTATCGAGCTGTTCAAATTCTCAGAACCACTTCGCGATGGCAGGTTATCAAGAAGATTGATAGCTACCACACGATCGTTGTAACTGACCATCGCATATGGAAAAACATATGATTGTATTTGACGACCATCTTCGGCATTTTCAAAAACACTTTGTGGTTCCAAGCCAAATTCAGCTAATTCCTCAAGCAGCTTTTTCTTTTCTTCACCACTATAGGTTTCGGGATTAATCATATCAAAATATAATTGCGATCCTGCCTCAGACTTAAACTCTTCCAATATTTCTCTAGTTGCATTGGATAACCTCCTGAATCCGGTATTTAATTCTCCATCGAGATAGACCTTCACAAACATATCAGATGGCAAATCCTGCATAAAGCGACGCGAAGTTTCGGTTAAAGTGTATCGCTTTTCTGATGTCAAGTCAATCCGGAAGAACACCTGCTGGCTTAACCAGCCAATAGCCACAAGACCAAATAAAACAACAGCCAGTTGTACTAATTTATTGGAATGTTTAATACTTATACTCATAATCAACCAACTGGTAATTATCGCTTATACCGAAGTAATGAAAGCTTGGTTAGAAATAAAAAGAAAAACACAAGTGATAAGAGGTACACCAAATCTCGAGAATCAATAACACCACGACTTAATGAACGGTAATGACTATCTATACCCAGATAGGTGATAGTATCTCGATAGCTGCTAAGTGCCGGAATATCAGCCAACGCATCAAAACCTGAATATAACATAAACGACAGGAATACAGCAATCATAAATGAAATGATCTGGTTGTCGCTGACAGAAGAAGCAAAAACACCTACCGCTACATAAACAGCCGACAGAAACACTAAGCCAATATATGACCCCCAGGTACCTCCTATATCCATATTCCCAACCGGATTACCCAAAGTGTATACCGAATAGAAATAGATAAAAGTAGGAAGAAGGCATAATAACACCATTATGAAACCAGCCAGAAATTTCCCCAATACAATTTGCATTTCAGAGACTGGTCGTGTTAACAAGACATCAAGTGTTCCCATCTTTTTTTCGTCGGCAAACAATCGCATTGTAACAGCCGGAACCAAAAACAGGTA
This sequence comes from Carboxylicivirga sp., assembly GCF_982718395.1. Taxonomy (NCBI): domain Bacteria; kingdom Pseudomonadati; phylum Bacteroidota; class Bacteroidia; order Marinilabiliales; family Marinilabiliaceae; genus Carboxylicivirga; species Carboxylicivirga sp. The sequence continues at coordinate 1,576 of NZ_CEXQWX010000192.1, read as the reverse complement.
TACCCATGGTGCAATATAAAAAAGCGATTCAAGTGTGGCATATCCTCCATAGAAAATATTTAATTCGTTGGGGATAACCCACAAAAACAATCCTGTTAGCAATAGAAATACCGAAACAACCAATGCTCCTGTGATTGAACTAAAAAAAGCTGTTAATTCCCGTTTAAAAATGGCGTACATATTCTTCTCTTATTTAAGCCGATAGTACCAAATCAGTTTTGTTTATCTTTTTTTAAGGCTTCAAGCATCAACTGTGCAGTTCTTGCACTGGATCCTGGCCCTCCCATTCGTTTGTGCAGTTCTTGATAATCCTCAAGCATTGTAATTCTTCTCTGACTATCATCTAATAACTGAGTCAGTTCACTTTGCAGCTTCTCCAGCGAAAAATCATTTTGGAATAATTCGAGTACAGCTTCTTTATCCAATACCAGGTTAACCAATGATATATAAGGCACTTTAATCAAGATCTTTTTGGCTACAAAGTCGGTAAATTTTCCTCCCCACATTTTGTAACAAACTACTTGTGGGCAATTGAGCAATGCTGTTTCTAATGTAGCAGTTCCTGATGTAACCAAAGCAGCTCGGGCCTGTTGCAATAACTGGTAGGTTTGCCCTGATACCACAGCCACATCCTTTTCTTTAATAAAAGGCTTATATTCTTCGATCGAGAATGAGGGCGCACCTGCTATCACAAACTGAAACTCTGGGAATCGATCAACCATCTCCAGCATATCGGGCAGGTTATGTGAAATCTCTCCTTTACGACTTCCGGCCAGCAAGGCCACCTTAGGACGCTTATCTAATTGATTACGTTCCACAAAGCTCTCAAATGTTTCATCTTTATTTTCGCGATTATCAATAGCATCTAACACCGGGTTGCCACTATATTGCACCTCTACCCCATGTTCCTGAAAGAATTTTGTCTCGAAAGGCAAGATGGTAAACATACGGTCAACACTGGCTTTGATTTTTTTCACCCGTTTTTGATTCCATGCCCATACCTTTGGTGAGATATAATAGTATGTAAGAATATTATGCGCATGTGCAAACTTTGCAATTCGCAAATTGAAGCCGGCATAATCGACCAATATCAACACATCGGGCTGGTAATTCAAAATATCATCCTGACAGAGCTTAAAGTTCTTCTTAATGGAGTTCAGATTCATCAATACGTCCCATAAGCCCATAACGGCCGTATCTTTGTAATGGCGTACCAATGTTCCGCCCTGCTCTTTCATTAAATCACCACCCCAATATCTGAACTCAGCCTCCGAATCTTGTTCTTTAAAGGCTTTCATCAGATTTGAGGCATGCAAATCGCCAGATGCTTCACCGGCTATAATATAATAACGCATGTAATTTTGTGTCCTTAGGAGTTAGACTAATAAACGTATTGCAATAATAACCACAGCATATATAATGGTAGCGGTAACAATTCCCCTGGCTGCCAATAAACGCTCTTTATTAATAGCAATTAGGAATACTATCAAATTAGGAAGCACGCTTATGCTAAGTAATTTTCCTATACTTCCCAGTTTTACCATCTCATTAAAAAAGGGCCAATAGTCCAAGCTGC
>NZ_CEXQWX010000191.1:0-10684 GCF_982718395.1 Carboxylicivirga sp. | reverse complement strand
AATCTGCCATGTTGCGAACTTCAACATTTAGCTGATTTTGCTGTGCAAAGCCCGATAAATGTTTGGCAATTAATTTCCCGTTACCAGAATGGGAACCCAGCAATACCGTTACAGAACCAACGCTGCCATTTCCATTTGTAGCAACTGCGCCATTAACTCCCGTTGGTTGTGTATCAGCAGTAGATTTTGTCTCTGCCAAACCAACTCCTGACAAATAACCTCCAAGCCAAAGTATCTGCTCCTTAGATAGTTTATGAACCAACTCATTGGCTTCCCCTAACAAGTTTTCTGGTAAAACTCCTGTATTTATATGATGTGACATCTTATATCGTATTTAATTGTAATACAATGAACAGTAACTGAATCGTTACTTATTAACTAATAAAATCTGCGGAGAACCGGATGAACTACCGGCTGATAAAACTAAGCCCGGCAGGGCATTCGGCAAAGACAGACAGCTTGTGATTGCTTGATTAACAATATGGTTTTTATACTTTGGGGTGTGTTGATTCCCTTTTCGTAAGGTGGCTGCTCACCTCACGAAAGGAATTAATTGTTAATATTTCAAGAAAAACTGACTGCTATCAGTCAATATTAAAACTGCTCAGGTATCTTTCGCCTGTGTCGGGCAGTACCACTACAATGCGCTTACCAGCATTTTCGGGGCGATTTGCTACTTCAATGGCCGCATATAATGCTGCACCTGATGAATAACCACATAAGATACCTTCTTGCTTTGCCGCTTTATTAGCTAAATCAACAGCTGCTTCATTGGACACCTTAATCACCTCATCAAATATATCTGTATTTAGAACATTCGGAATAAAGCCGGCACCAATTCCCTGAATTTTATGCGGCCCTGGCTGTCCCCCTGATAATACTGGCGACGCCTCCGGTTCTACAGCTACAATCTTCACATCAGGCTTGCGTTCCTTAAGTATCTCGCCCACACCTGTAATAGTACCACCTGTACCAATACCTGCAACAAAAATGTCAATTTCACCGTCGGTATCTTCCCATATCTCTTCTGCCGTTGTGCATCGGTGAATGGCCGGGTTGGCTTCGTTATTAAACTGTTGAGGAATAAAGGACTTTGGCAATTCCTGCGCAATCTCATCTGCCCGTTCAATAGCACCTTTCATGCCCTTTTCAGCAGGTGTTAAAACCAGTTCTGCACCAAACTTCACTAACAACTTACGACGTTCAATGCTCATGCTTTCAGGCATTGTTAAAATCAAACGGTAGCCCTTAACTGCTGCTACAAATGCCAGTCCAACGCCTGTGTTACCACTGGTAGGTTCAACAATTACTGTTTCCTTATCAAGCAAACCTTTTTGCTCAGCATCGTTTATCATTGAATAGGCAATGCGATCTTTAACTGAACTGGCCGGGTTGTAAAACTCAAGCTTTGCAACCACTTCGGCCTGTGCTCCGTTGGTTAAACGATTAACCTTTACTAATGGCGTTTTTCCTATTAATTCTATCACATTCTGTGCAATCTTACTCATGGTTTCAATGGTTTATATGTAATACATTATTCTTTCATTTTCGTCAGCATAGTAGTTTCGAAGTTTTTCAAGTGTTATCCGGCGAAGTAATCGTCCATAATCATTACGAACGCTTGTCAGGAACCGCCCCACTGCCTTCTCTGTATTGCTTCCTTCTGTTACGATTTCTTTGTCCAGCTTTTCATCCAGGATCAACACTATCTCGTATAAGGTTATCTCCTTTAATGGTTTAGCAAGGCTATAGCCACCACCGGCTCCTCGTCTTACATCAACAATGTCTCCTTTTCGCAGGGCAACAGCAATGGCTTCCAGAAATTTTACCGATAAGTTCTCTCGATCAGCTATTTCTGCCACTCCCAGATGACTTCCTTCTGCCAGACCTGAGAGGGTTAATAAAAACCGTAAGCCATAATGTACTTTCTTTGGAAACATATCCTACTATTTTGCTTTTTCCATTAGCAAATATGAACCAGTTAATTACCTCCTGCAAATAATAGAACACTTTTTTATCCTATTTAATCAATAGGATATTGAGTAATACACTATACATCAACTATATAGCCAAAATATTAATTTTAGATAAATCAGTGTCTTTCCTATTATTTTAGTAGGAATAAAACAAGGAGAATAGTAGGAATTAATTAAAAAGCCTCTCTGATAGTAAAATAAACTCCGGTGTCACCATGATTAGAAATTCCGAAGTCAATCCGGAAATTAAGACCTTCATCGGGAAGAACTTTGAAACGAAGACCACCACCTGAAACAATATGCAAATCGGTGAAAGGAGATTGGAAAAACTTAGGTGACACTTTACCGGCACCTGCAAAAACTACACCACCTAATCGCCACCAGATGTGACGTCGCCATTCAGCCTGAGCAAACCATGAATGTTTATCAATATACCGATATGGGTGGGCAATCCCGCGCAGCATGCGTTTTCCTCCAATCGACGATAGTTTATAAAAGGGTACATCTCCTGATGTGGTGTTGATCATTGCCTGAAAGCCAAGAATTGATTCATCACTTTTAAGAGAAATAAACTTACGAACATCCAGATTACCGGTCGTAAAGCTATAATCGCTACCTACTAACCTGTCATAAACAGCGGCTGAAAACAGAACAAACCATCCTTTTGTAGGATATAGTTGGTCATCCCGATTATCGAATGCAAGTCCCGGTCCAATACCATTTGCCCAGCCTCCCCTATAGCCAACTATTGATGGATTTAACAAATCACCTTCAATACTGGTAAATTCATCGTAATTAATATCTAATCTGACACCTAAGAACCAGCTGGCATTCAATCCCTTTAAGATATCACTTTTAAAAGCAATACGATTAATATCGTAACTTGAATATGGTGGATCTTTTTGCTGGTTGCCAATTCCATAAAACTCATCGGGCAGGAACAAATACTGAAACTTAGAGATGTACATCCAGCGCTTGGATGTAAATACCAGCGCATCAATTTCAAACTCATACATTCCTTTGGTTGATATCTTTACGGATGGTGCAATAGTAGTTGGTCGGTAAAACTCGCATGCTTCTTCATTCAGAGGCTTTATACGCCAAACAGGCATTAAACCAACCTCAAAACCCGTACGGGGTGAGTAACCTGACATCGGGTAAAACGACAAGGTACTACGTCCACGCTCGATGGTGACCTTGTCAATTATTTCTTCCACTAAAATGGCAGCCTGCTCAGCTAAAGTGCCATTGGTTGAATCTTTTATAACTTCTTCCTGCGCATATATTCCCGAGCACAAGATTAGCAGCGCTCCTAAAAATCCTAATTTCCTTCGCATGTATCAATATTGCAGTGCCTGAGTGAAATCTGCTATTAAATCCTCCACTTCTTCAATACCAACAGATAAACGTATCATCGTTGGCCTTACACCCATATCAGCCTTTTCTCTATCAGAAAATTCGGCGTAGATCGTTGATTCAGGATGAATAACAAGCGTTTTATTATCATTTAAATTGGTAGCTTTTCGCATCACCTTCAGACGATTATAAAATTTAAAGCAATCCTCCTTCGATTCCAGATCAAAGGTCATAACAGCTCCCGGCTTACCACTAAACTGTTTTTGTGCCAGCTCATAACCTTTCTTCCCCTTAATACCAGGATAATTGTAAGATATAATACGTTGGTGTTGCTCAAAAAATTGCCCTAAGTGCAAACAATTTTCAATACATCGATCGATACGCAATGGCATAACATCCAATCCAAGGTTCATAAAATGAGCCGTATGAGCCGTCATTGTAGCGCCCAGGTGTCTGAAAATTTCTTTCCGGATGCGTGCAACCAAAGCATCCTTTCCAAATTTCTCTGACCACCAACTAAGAGCCGGTAGCTGAGTATAGTCGAAACTGCCATTATCGAGTACAACACCTCCAAAGGCAGCGGCTCCACCTGAGATAAATTTTGTGGTCGACATCACTTCAACATCAACACCAAATTGCTTTGAATTAAATACGTAAGGTGGTGTTACGGTACTGTCGCAAACTACTGCTACACTATTTTGCTTAGCCAATTGGCTCAGTTTCTCCAGATCGACAATCTCCAACTGAGGATTGGTTATAGTCTCAAAGAAATAAACACGGGTGCTTTCATCTGTCAACGATTTCACCTTCTCCCCATCCGTCATATCTGCAAAACGTACTTCTATTCCCATTGATGGCAATGTTCGCTTTAACAAGGCATAAGAATGTCCAAACAATTGGTTAGAAGCAATCACATTTCCACCTTGTTCCACCAGACTTAACAGCACATTGGAAATCGCAGCCATCCCTGAAGCCAAAGCAACAACGTCATGTGCATCGGTTACTGCCATAAGCTTTCTCTCGAAATACTCAACGGTAGGGTTTGAGGTACGTGAATAAGCGTGGGCGAACTTCTTACCAGAAAAAGTTTCGGCAATATCTTCAGCACTTTCAAACTCATATGCCACTCCATCATACACTGGCATGTGCAGGGCATTATAAGCATCATCCTTGGGAAATCTGGTATGTAAAGAGCGGGTTATAAATCCCTTTTTATTGTCGTTCATCAATGGTTGTGTTTATCAGAAACTGATTATGTTTTGCGGCATAAAAATAAGGAAATAATAACAGCAACTACTATCGAAGTGCCTTTACGTCATCAGGTAGTATTTCATCGCCCGAATTGCCAAAACCTGAACGTAAATAGTTAAGAACATCAGCAAGCTCCTTATCTGACAAAGTTCTGTAACTTGCCATCACACCATTATATATTTCACCATTTACTTCTATTTCGCCACTCATACCATTTAGCAAAATTTCAATAAGTGGCCCTTTGTCACCTGAAACAACTTTGTTTTTTGCCAACGGCGGATACATCCCCGGAATACCTCCTGCATCTTTCTGATGACACACATTACAATGACGCTTATAGGTAATTGCTCCCGGGTGGTTTTCGGCACTTTTCACAATTTCGGTATTACTCCCCGTCTCTTTCTTCTTAGAACCGGATGATCCGCAAGCCATCAGCCCTAATGCTATGGCTATAGCAAATAATATTTTTTGCATTATTATTAACATTTTAAAATTCTAATCCCTATTAGAAGAATCTCAAATTAACGCATTATTCGTCAACCAACTAATAAATATTAAAGCAATTTAGTCGGACGACAAATATAAAATCCCATGAATACCCAATCAGTCTTTAATTTGTCACAACAACTGATTGTATAATTATTTCACTTTCGTTACCGGCAACATCCATAGCTTGTTCGATAACACCACCAAATAATCCGCCCATTTTAACACTATTCAGTCGCGACACATATACATTGCCATCACTTTTTTCGTAAACCGATATCCTGCACGGCATCATTGCAGAAGCAACCCGCTCATCGTCCTTTGTCAGAATCTGCTGGGCAATATCAGGCTTACATACCTCCATCACTTTTACCTTCTTCACATCGTAATTAAACTTTGCCATGGTGGCTTGCAAATCATGGACATGAGGCGTTTTCCATCCATTCTTATCAACTGCGTCCTGTAGCCTGGTTAAAGTCTCTTCAAAATTGTATTGGCTTTTACTCTCAATGATCATCATTTTGGGAGCCATATTTCGAACAACAACAATGGCTATTACAGCACCCAGCAATAAACCTACAATTATATAAATAAATCGTTCCATGTGATTAATTATTTATTTTCCACTAACTAACAAATCTATATTTGTCAATGTTTAAACCTTTTACTTATCTAAACGTATTACATGAGTGTTATTTTTCATATTTTTGCTGTTCTGACCCATTCAACGAAAACCTGGTACGATGATTATTTATTTACGATTACTTTCAAGCGAAGTGGAGAACTTCGTTAAAGAAATTGCCATTGACGACGCCTTAACGTTTGCCGATCTCCATCAATGCATTCAGGAAGTATTAAATTATGATGCCACTCAAATGGCCTCCTTCTTTACGACCGACAGTGAGTGGAATAAAGAAATGGAAATTACTTTATTTGACATGACCGACAGCGACTCCCCGCTACTAAAGGTTATGCAGGAAACTTTAATTTCTGACTATCTGTATGAGGAAGGACAGCGAATGTTATATGTGTTTGATTTCTTTTCGGAGCGGGCCTTCTTTATGGAAGTTATTCAAATAGCTAAAGGTAAATTGGAAAAGGCCAATTGTTATCGTAATGAAGGAGAAGCTCCTCAGCAAATTATGATTGGTGATTTAAGTGGTGATATGAAAAAAGCATCGTTGGATCAGTTTGATGATGAATTTGATGGTTCTTTAGACTCGATGAAGTTTGATGAACTTGATGATTTAGATGGGGATATTAACTTTGATGATTTGGCCGATCAATATTAATAGTAATGACCAAAACACTAATTGTACTTATTGGGCCGACAGGCATCGGCAAAACAGAATTATGCCTACAACTGGCCAGACACCTTAACACTGGAATTATATCATCTGACAGTCGCCAGATTTTTAAAGAACTAAAAATTGGTACGGCTGCTCCTACTCCCGAACAGCTTGCCATCGTTAAGCACCATATGGTGGCCACTCACTCGGTCAACGATTATTACAACGCCTACGAGTTTGAACAAGATGTATTAAAATTACTCGAAAAACAGTTTGTCACACACGATCAGATGTTGATGACCGGCGGCTCTATGATGTATGTCGATGCTGTCTGCAAAGGCATTGATGAATTACCTACTATTGATCCCGAACTACGTCAGGAAGTTATGGACTTATATAATAACGAGGGACTGGAAGCTGTTCGCCGCCGATTAAAAATGCTTGATCCTGTTTTTTATGAGCAGGTGGACCTTAAGAACCACAAGCGGGTAATGCATGCTGTTGAAGTGTGCCTGATGACAGGTCAACCCTACAGTTCGTTACGTACCAACTCGGCTCGCAAGCGACCTTTTAATATTCTGAAGATTGGCTTAGATATGGATCGGGATGAACTGTATGAACGTATCAACCAGCGTGTGGACATGATGGTCAAAGATGGTTTATTTGAAGAAGCCCGTTCGTTTTACCACCTCAAACATATCAATGCTTTAAACACTGTGGGATATAAAGAGATTTTTGCCCATTGGGATGGTGAATATGATGCCGATAAAGCCATTGAACTAATCAAACGCAATTCGCGCCGATATGCCAAGCGCCAGTTATCGTGGTTCAGACGCGATAAAGAAATCAACTGGTTTCATCCGGCACAAAAGGAAGAAATTATTAAATTTGTTGATAACAAACTTATTTAGTTTAACCCACCGGGCCTGTAGCAAAATCCTTGCTCGCGGTTTACACACTTAAAAGGCCCGGTGTTTTTATTGCTCATGAATAGTTCCGCCCTCTTCAACATTCGCGTTTACGGTTTATTGATTAACAGGCAAAATGAAGTGCTTGTGACCGATGAATACCGGATGGGTACTTACATGACTAAATTCCCCGGTGGTGGTCTCGAATATGGTGAAGGCACCATTGATTGCCTGAAACGGGAGTTCAGGGAAGAGCTGGGAATTGAGGTTGAAATCAAGAGCCATTTCTATACTACCGACTATTTTCAAAAGGCTTTATTTTTTGAAAACATGCAGCTATTGAGTATTTATTACCTGGCTGATTATCCACACTCAGAAGAAATTTCAACGACATCTGAAGTTAATGCCATACCTGAAGAAGAAGGTGCACAAGCGTTCCGGTGGGTTGCGATAAATAACTTAGATGTTGACAAGTTTACTTTTCCAATTGATAAAAAGGTGGTGGAATTGCTAAAGAAGAAGTTAAAAGCTACTGGTTGAATACAAAAAGGCGATAAAGTAAACACCAAATCCAACCCAAAACAATTTGGAAACAAAAACCAAATCAACGACTCATCAAATCGACAAATTAACAACCACCTAAACAATACAACTACTTACTTCACCGCCTCAACCACACAATGGAAAGTATCAGCTTCCCATGATTGGCGATTAAAAGCGCCGTAAAACTTAAGCTGAGTAAAATAAGGGTTTAACAAACTCTCCAATTGTTTTTGGGTGATAGCCAACAAAGGATGTGTGCTTTCAGCATCATCTGTCTCTGTCTTAAGTATGGTATTAAAATCAATTTTACCGTCCGGCCGATGGATATAGTTACGTACAAAAGTGTAATCTTCCGTTTCTATAGTAGGCAGACTTTTGACTTGATCGTTTAAAACGCGATCGTAATTAACGATTTGTAATAGAAATTTACCACCAGGTTTTAACCTGTCAGCTACACTTTTCACCATCTCCCCCACTTCGTCCGTTGAATCAAGGTGTACCAAGGTATTTCCAAAACACAAGGCGGCATCAAATAACATGGGTTGGTAATAGTCAGTCACAAGTCGCATATCGCCTTGTTGAAATTGAAGGTCGAGGGCTTGTGGTCGCTTTTCATTGGCTTTTGCCACCATCTCGGGGTCGTAATCAAAGGCCCGTACCTTAGCACTCTGCCGAGCCATGGCAATGGATAGTGATCCAGTTCCACAACCAATGTCCAGTATGTTTTTCGATGTCAGTGAGCCATCACATGCTTCCTGCACAAATTCCAATTGCTTTTGGTTCAATGGAAAAATGGCATCGTATGCCTCTACTATTTTGCTGTAAAAAGCCATTAGTCAATCCTTTCTGAGATATGGTAATTATTCCGTACATGACTATTACGTGAAACCAGCTCAGCCAAAAAGCCAGCTAAAAACAATTGTGTTCCAATAATCATACTGGCCAATGCAATGTAAAAATAGGGACTATCGGTTACTAATCGTGCCGCCACATTGTGATACACGTGCCACAGCTTAATTGCTCCCAGCCATAGTGATGACAAGAAACCGACAACAAACATCAAGGTTCCCAATGCACCGAATAAATGCATTGGACGCTTACCAAATTTCGAGATAAAAGTAACGGACAGTAAATCCAAAAAGCCTTTGATGGTGCGCTCAATGCCAAACTTCGAAACGCCGTATTTGCGCTCCTGATGCTGTACTACCTTTTCGCCAATGCGGTTAAAACCCGCTTGCTTGGCAATAAGAGGAATGTAGCGATGCATTTCGCCATACACCTCTATGTTTTTAATAACATCGTTTTTGTAGGCTTTCAGTCCACAATTGAAATCGTGTAGTTTGATTCCTGAAACCATTCGCACGGTTCGATTAAACAGCTTACTTGGTAATGTTTTTCCTATCGGATCGTAACGTTTCTTTTTCCAACCACTGACAATGTCATAATTCTCTTCCTTTACCATTCGAACCAACTCGGGAATCTCCTCCGGGCTATCCTGCAAATCAGCATCCATGGTAATGACCACATCACCTTTGGCTACTTCAAAGCCACAGTACAAACCTGCCGACTTGCCGTAATTACGACGAAAGCGAATACCTTTTACCTGTTCTGATTCAGACTTAAGGTTCTCAATAACCTGCCACGAGGTATCTGTACTGCCATCATCCACAAAAATGACCTCATAAGACCAATTCAGCGGGCTCATCACCCGCTGAATCCAAGTATATAATTCTTTTATTGATTCTTCCTCATTGAATAAAGGAACGACGATCGATAAATCCATAAACTTACTCTGTTACTTCAGCGCTCTCAAACATTGGGCGCTGTTTCTTAAATATAGCTGCTAAGATAAGAGAAATTACAAAACCCATAATAGTTGTATATAGAATCGACTTTAAAGGAGAGATTAATTTTGCATTATCAATCTCTTTCTGCATTTTTTCCTCCATCTTTCCGATTTGCTCATCAATTGCATCCTGAGGAACGCCACTCGATTCCATAAAATTGTATGTCTTTTCCATAACAGCCTCTTGCGTTTTTTTCACGTAATCGGGATCAATAAAATTATTAAACGCGAGACTATAAATAGCAACAATTACAGCAGCTACAAATGTAGTATAGGTTCCGTAAAGCATGCCCTGCTTTAGCGTCATAAAACCACCGAGTTCCTTTCTGTAATTCCGGATGATGATAATCAGCCCAATGATTACCGGAAGAATACCGAATACAATTCCAATACCGGCAAATCCCATTAAAGAGATTTTCTCAAGATCAACAATAACGTACATTAATACACTCATGGCAACTAATACAGCGCCAAAAATCACCCCATTATTAATCCAACTTTTCGTTGGGGCATTGTTTTCGTTTTCCATAATTTAGTTTTTAAGTTATCGCCATCTAAAATACAAATATCCTTTTAAACACACCGGATACATGATTAATTAATTTCTCACGACCATCGGAGCAACTAAAATGAAAAATTTTGCTTTTCATTTTCACCACTTTAGATATTTAACGCAAAAAAAGTGCTCCTTAATATTTGCACGTAATGGGAAATGTTATACTTTTGCATCCGCAATCACAAAGAAACGGGTAAGTCTCATACGACTAGCTCCTGTTGAACTCCCCCAGGGCCTGGCGGCAGCAAGGGTAGACGGTTGTAGCAGTGCGATATGGGTAGCTTACCCACCCGCCTGTGTAGCTCAGCTGGCTAGAGCAGCTGATTTGTAATCAGCAGGTCGGGGGTTCGAGTCCCTCCACAGGCTCTCAACAACAAACGAGTTGTGAGAAAGAATTAAAAATATTGAAAGTAATTGATGGGGAGATACCAAAGTGGCCAACTGGGGCGGACTGTAACTCCGCTGACTTATGT
>NZ_CEXQWX010000190.1:0-10915 GCF_982718395.1 Carboxylicivirga sp. | reverse complement strand
TGTAAGTAACCTTAACCAAACTAACAGGCCTAATTCTGATTTAATATCTAAAATCGGACTGACGGCGTTATCTAACAAAGTATTTCCATCTTCTTCCGTATGCTTAGATGTGTCGAAATAACCATTCACTTTACCTGAAGCGATATGCACTTTTATAAGATTGGCCGACGTATAGTTCTTTGTATAATAACTAAGATAACCGTTACCCTGACCTTTCATGGTAAGAACATTAAGTCCCTCAGCCAATGGATAACTGTTGTCATCACCCGATTGTCCAAAGTCAGTGACCCTTAAGCTTACTTTCTCTCCGTTTAAAGGTCCAACGAAAACGACCACCTCTTCATTGGTTTCAAAGTATATGCCTGTCATATTTTCAAACTGACTGTAGGTGCTGGTTTTTAACTCAGCTGTTAAGTCGCTCAATTCTCTGAATGGCTCATAATTCTGTACCCTGAACTCGGCTGGGTATTCACCTGCGAGCAGGTAGGCAGCGATGTTCTGAAGGAAGGGGTTTTGTATACCCACAATATCATTTATTGTTGTACCTGCTTGCAATTGGGAACAGGTAATATCCGTAAAAAAGTGCAAGTCTTGTTCAATGCTGTTCATCGCTTTGCTTTCATAACATTCAAACTCGGCAAGTGACACATAGTATTTACCAGCGTCTCCTGAATAAGCATCCGTGATGATAATTTTAATATTTTTAGGTCGGATAACCGGTGTAGAAAAACGAACAACAGCCGGTTGATTGCTTAGTGAGGCTTCAAGTGCACCTACTTGTTTATAACTGTCGTCATCATAGGTATTAATCCATATTGATGCTTCCTTGATAATTCCATTAGGACCACTTGTACGTGGATGTAACACTACATAGTTGGCGATGTTATCTTCAGCTTCTTCAACAGTAAACACCATTGTTATATCCGTATCTGAATACATACCTCCCCAAGGCGAATGATAAATTGTTGACGTTTGTCCGTCAATTGTATTATCGATGCCCTCGCCGCTTTGATACTTGTCAGCAGGTGATAAACTTACCGTCTGGATTGTCAGTTTGTGATCCTTTTCAAAAGTTGCCGGATCGCCAGGTTGATAATCGTCGGTAGTTAGTGATTGAGTAATCGTGAGGCTATCCTTCACCCCAGCTTCTTCATCCGAGAAATAAACCTTTCCCTGCCTTTGAATTATGTCATTTTCCAGTTGTTCTACTGCAATCTGAAAAATAAAATCAACCAAGTTGGTCTTTTGACCTTTCAAGCCGTCATCAGCTCTCTTAATCCAGGAATGTGAGAAGGATATCTCTGGAGAAGCATTACTGGCAATTTTCAGCTCCAGTTGTTGAGCGTTTAAATTAAGGTTAATCTCACGGGAATCGATCAGAATAACCGGCTTCGTTCCAAGCTGTGTAATGCTGATTGTTTCAGACAGCTCTGCTGCTTTTATTTTAACGGTAGCCGTACGAACATCAAAAGTGTTGTTTGAAGATACATTAATGCCAAGCCACGAACTATCTGTATTATTGACTTCTACAGTGCACCAGTCCTGATCTGAGGTAGCCGTCCAGTTCTCCACATTTGTTTCAAAGAATACACTCCTTGATGTTTCATCGGCCGGCATATTGATCAATTTGTCTTCTTCTTCAACTACCAAGGTAGGAGGTGGACTCGCTTTCTCCTTCTGGCAGGCTGAATAAGAAAAACATAAAAACAGCGTAGATACAATTAGTAATATTTTGAGTTTATACATAATACAACAATTAAATAATGATTTGTATTGCCTGAATAGCAGACGAGTGTGAAACATTAAATCTCAATAAGTCCATCTTTCTTTAAGGTTAGTATGGTTGATTACAAATTTCCTGCTTTAATAATCCGCCAAAATACATTTTGGCCCAGAGAAGAGTGACCTTTAACAATCTCTTAACCCTGATACCAAGGTTAAGAGATTGTTAGATTACCTAATTCAGAACAATTCAATTATTTCTTCAGCATAATTTTTTTAGAGTACGTCTCGCCATTTTGTGTTAAAGTGGCTATAAACAGACCTGAGAGGTGCCCAATGGAAACACTACCTTTTCCTTCCGGTACGACTTCTTTTAGTACGCAGGTGCCCGAAAGGCTATATATACTAAGAGTTTCTCCCGGATAAGCCGATTCAATAATCAGCTGATCAACATCCTGAACTATCAATCGCGAACCATATTCAAGTTTTTTCACAGCAGTTGAGGATGATTCCCAGGTATCATCAGCTTTATAGGGTGAAGCAACTCCGTTTACCAGAGTGGCATGGTTGCTACCTTTCGAATCATCTGCATTATCATTAAACTGGTAGTAAGCCAATAAATCAGCTTCAGACACCGGATTTGCCAGTTCTTTATTCATATTGTCCTTAATTTGTTGTTCTGTCCTGGCAACTGACCAAAAGCGCACTTCATCAATGATACCTTTATAGTTGCGAATGTCCTGGTTAGGATCTTTACCAAGGAAAAAGGCTCCGTCGAATTCTTCACCAGCATGTGGCCAAACGTTTTCCGAAGGCACTCCGTCCAGATACAAGGTGGCCTTGTCTGGTTCAACTACAAGGGCTATATGTGCCCACTGACCGTCTATTAGTGTATGGCCCGAATCCCAGTTCCAATTTTCACCATTCCAATGGTATCCAATTTTTAAGCCTGACTGTAAATTGATTCCGGCAGTTGTATTTCCTCCCCTGGCAAAGAAAACACCCGACCAGTCCTCTTGTGTACCTACCGTTTTAACCCAACCTTCTACAGTAAAGTGAGTCATTGTCTGGTTAAAAGCAGGCACCTCAACATAATCATCGGTTCCCGTGATGTCTAAGCTTTTGTTTTGCGCAATCGCATTACTAAACGTTATGACTGCAATCATAAGTAAAAGTCTCTTTTTCATAGTTAATTAATTTAGTTATTATTAAAACTTTAAGGATTAATATGCTATTCCTCCATTGCATGAGAAATAGATTGATTGATGGATTTCGTTAATTTATCAATGTCAACATCTGGTTGTGCTCCACCAAATTGAACGGTGAGCTTTTCATTGAAATCAGAAGGAAGGTAACCTCCGGACCATAAGAGAAAACGTTCAGAAGCAGAATCGACATCCGAACCGTAATCGCTGCGGCTGTCCTTATCTCCATCGGTGTGAGTAGCATAAGCCGAATTAAGTGCAACCCAATCATTGCTACCTTTTGGCAGGGCCCAATAGTTATAATAGTAGGCTTTGCGTACCAGTTGACCTGTCTCTGTGCCAAAATTGCTTATAAAGGCATGGACTCCGTTAAACATACGCTGCTCACGGGGTGCCTCCCATGTTGCAATGTATTGCCATTGTTCACTCTCTTCCGGCTTAAACCATGCCGACACCAAAACAGAATTATCAGAGTATGCGCGTATGTTGGTTAAGAACTTTATAGCTTCACCCGCCTTCCAGGGATAAATTCGAGAACTTTTCCCACCTGTTCCCTGGTTCTCAAACTCCGTCGCAATTGCATCTTTTGCCTTGGACAACAAAACAACACGATCCTCTATTGGAACCTTCGCTCTATTAACAGCCTCGTCAGAACTATCCCAGACAGAGAACAATATTCTTCTCTCGTTATCGTGATTAACCTGCATTCCCAGGTATCCTTTGTAAAAACCAAGACACATGTAAAAGCTATATAGCGGATCATAACCATTTGGTACGACAAGCTCACCGTGCAACCACTCAAATTCATATTCTTTTTGCTTATCCGCCGAAAGGTTTAAATGAACAGAAGGAGATGTCAGCCAGTTCGCCGCGCGAATCTTCCCATTGTATGAGATGGCTATAAGGTGATTAATGGAGGCAAAGTAATCATTGGTTTTATAAGAAGGCTGTAATGCCAATTTATAAAAACCGGGTTCGTCAATATTTAAGCTAACGTTTCCTGGATAAAGTTGAGATTGCCCCTGTCCTTCCACATTAATAATAAGATTTGTAATGATTGAGTTTGCCCTGTCAGGTTTCGTCACCTGTAGTTTAAAACCAGATGCTTCGTCCTGTTTCATCTCAGCCTCAATACCAAGCTCATAAATACCTTCTTCCATCCAGAGAAACCAGCAAAGTGAATGATTATCGCATATCCAACGATTAACCGGAGCCGGATGTATCCCACTATCGGAAATGGCATTGTGCTCTATGCCAGAACTCTTTTCAACATACGGTTCAACATAAGATTTATTGGCAGGAATGATCCATTTATTCTCACCGGAACCTCCGATTATTTCTTTTTGCCGGATGCTGTCTTTATCCTGTTGTTGCCCACAGGCATTACCTATCAGCATCAAACAAACAGCAATGATGATAACTCTGTAACTCACTTAATTTTGCTATTATCTTATTAACAGATGTATGTCAGATATGAAAACACCGCTTCATACCCAATGAAAGTCATTTAATAGCGGATGGACATAACCATCCGCTATCACATAGTGATCAAAAATTATTGAATTACCCCACCATATATGTATATCTCTGACAGGAAGGCGAAGAAATTCGGTCCTTCAACCGCGACATACTTAAAGTAACGCATTTGTGGCGAACCAGGTATTGCAAACTGCTGTCCGTCATCAATTGTAGCATCAAATTCAAATTCACCGTAATCGGTCCATGTAATGCCATCAACACTTCCTAAGAGCTGTATCTTTGTTTGTCCCCTACTGTCACCCTGACGTCTGTAACACTCAAATTTAGATACAGCCACCTGCTGCCCCATGTCTATAATAAACCAGTGAGGATAATCAGGGCTTCCACCTGCCCACTGCGTATGCCAGAATGTACCGAGCTCACCGTCAAATGCCGCGGTAACCAATCCATTAGGTGCTCCCTCATTAGGCTCCTCAGAAGAAAAATCTACAACTGCCCAGCCAGTTCTGTCAATTTGCTCTTCTACCAATGGTATGGCCGTAAATATTACAGGTTCTGACTTGTGTTCATATACATCTGTTGCAATTACAGAGAAAGTATGCTCCTGAACAGCTAATCCGCCAATTGCACCTACTCCCGTTTCAAGCGCATTAAAAGACACGGATTGCTCCTGTTGGTTTTCATCAGTGTAAGTAACAACTACTTTTACTTTTTTTCCGGTTTCGTTGATCCAAGACACCTTAACGCCACCAAAATCGGGTTTTACATCAACGGTTCCAATAACCAGTTCATACGGAGGTGTATCTGCACTTGCGGTAATCGACTGCTTTTCTGAACCATTTCCACTTTCATCATATGCTGTTAAAGTAAAATCGTTGGGATCAGTATTCCCAAAACCTTCAATCACCTTCTCCTGACTATACTTACTTGCTTTAACACTTCTGATCTTACCGTTTTCATCGGTGTAGTTAATATCTACGTAAAACAGATCTTCATCCGTTGGATTTGTCCAGGATAATTTAACGGAACCATAGTCTGAAGTCGCTTCAATATTCGATACGGGCCCCGGAGGAGTTGTTTCTCCTTCTTCTTTATCGCAGGCAAACAACATAGTGCCTGCAATCATCAAACTTAAGAATTTGTATATCGGTTTCATTTTTGCAAATTTTGAATAAACATTACCATCCAGGATTTTGTACCAGGTTCGTATTTATTTCCAGTTCCTTAATTTTGATTGGGAACAAGTAATAACCGGGAGAAAGGAATACACGTTCCTCGGTATCAACCACCTGATAGAATTCGGTGGCAGATGATCCGTTAATCTTCCATCCTTTAACAGGTGTATTAAATACTTCTTCTCCCATCTTCCAACGTCTGATATCCCAACAGCGGTGTCCTTCGTAGCACAACTCAATCGTGCGTTCTGTCCTTACCATCTCACGCATTTCCTCTTTGCTAAAGCTGCTTTTGCCAACCTTCTGCCAGGCTTGCAAAACCCCGGGAACACCCGATCTTTGGCGAATTCGATCTAGATAGGTGATTACATCACCATGACTGGCCGTCCCGTTGTACTCGTTTAAAGCCTCAGCATAGTTAAGGTATAATTCTGCCAGACGAACAACCGGCCACGGATAAAGAACAATATTATCCTTTGAGGCTGTCATCGTTGTATTGGGGTGAACTCCTTTTTTAACAAGGTAGCCTGTTGGTGAATAATCATTTCTGTTATCGGCATAACCATGGGCTTCATTAGAACGCATACGTAAGGATGTCACATCACCGTTAATTTCATAATCTCCCCTGTCATAGCCAATAGTAGCATAAAAACGAGGCTCCCTTTCCTGGTGTAGTTTAACAGTCACGCCATCTACTGTGTAGCGCCCGTCATAATCAAAATCTGGATCAACGTTAATCGGTAGTCCGTCTTTTGTCAGGAAGGCTTCCACCATACGCATCGTGGGGGCCTGCCCATTGTAAGTAGTACCATTACCATTAGCCGGTGCACTGTGCCTTTGCCAGCCATAATAACCTTCCGATTTGGAGTATCCCCATATCAATTCTTTATTCCAGGCATCCACCATGCTATAACGATAGTTGGCTACTGATTGATCGAATTCATCCACCAATGCTTCTGGATACTCATATAATTCTACTCCATTTCCCTCAGCCAAATCAATGGCTTCTTTAACGGCGTCAGCAGCACGTTTCCATTTTTCTGCTTCATAGGTTGTATTCATCAGAGCTTCACCATCCTTATTCTTGAAATCACTGTAAAACTCACTGTTACCATTAAATAAAGGTGATGCGGCATATAGCAACAGACGGGCTTTAATGGCCTTGGCTACCATAGCCGAAGGTTTACCGTATTCTGTTTGATCATCAATCAGTATTGGTAATTCTGCTGCTGCTTCATCCAATAAAGTGACTATGAAATCAACGCACTCGTCATAAGGCTTGCGTAAAGGGAAAAACTCTTCGTCAGGTGCGTCCAGTGGAACAGATTTCTCCATTAAAACAATTGGACCATACTGGCGAAGAAGAATAAAATGATAATAGGCGATCAGAAACTTGGCTTCAGCCTTCCATTGAACATTAAGGTCAGGATCAAGATCTGCAACATTGTCAATATTCTCAAGGAATACATAAGCTTGTCGTATACCATCGTATAGGTCAATACTTCCGGATGTCGTCCAGTAATCGAAGAATGGTTCATTGGCATTTAACTCGCCTTTCATCATACGCTTAGCATAATAATGACTTCTGTCCCATGGTGTCGCCATTTCGTCTGTACCCCACAAGCCAATACTTGAAAACATATCATTTTCCAATGGCATAAATGAGTAAAGGGAGAATAAGAAATTCTGTGCCTCACCGGGCCTTGCAAAGGCATCTTCCAGTGTTGGCGTATTATCTGGTACAATCTCCAGGTAGTCACATGAAAATGTGAACAAGGAAAGAAAGAGTACTATATATTTTAATTGTTTCATAATTCTTTATTTAATGGAATTACAGTTTTAATTGAACACCAATATTAACTACGCGTTGCGGTGGATAACCCAGACCATTCGTTCCGGTGTAATTAGGACTACCATTACCAATATTCATTTCTGGATCCCATAATTTAAACTTGGATATGGTGAACAGGTTGGTGGCGTTGGCGAAGAAACGTGCCTTTTTATAGGTATATCCCAACTCTAGATTTTTGAGTCTGATAAAATCACCATCGCGTAACCACCATGAGGAATTTTGCTGATTATTCGAGTTTTCAGTATCTGATAATCTTGGATAAAAAGCATTGATGTCCTGTGTTTCTTCGTTCCAGTAATCATCTGCGATAGCTTGCAGCACGTTTCTTTCGTTCTGAGCGAAG
This sequence comes from Carboxylicivirga sp., assembly GCF_982718395.1. NCBI lineage: Bacteria > Pseudomonadati > Bacteroidota > Bacteroidia > Marinilabiliales > Marinilabiliaceae > Carboxylicivirga > Carboxylicivirga sp. The sequence continues at coordinate 3,139 of NZ_CEXQWX010000190.1, read as the reverse complement.
GGCTGAATATTCTGCAGGAAGAATGACACACGTGCCACGCCCTGGAAGAAGAATGAAAAATCTACATTTTTATACTTAAAGAATGAACCAAAACCATATACGATTTCAGGAACAGTCGGATGACCCATTGGAACCATATCATTAACATCAATACGATCCTGTCCGTCAATTGAGTTGGAAACATCCTTATACTTGATGTCGCCCGGCAATACCGGTCCAAATGTATGGCTTGCACTGTTGTCAATCTCTGCCTGGTCGATAAACAGGTGTTCAGCTTGCAGTCCCCACAATTGATTAATCGGACGTCCTACCTTCGACAGGTATGGGTATGTTTGTGCAGGCTCATCAATTTCAAGCACCTCATTCATGGCATAAGTAAAATTACCCCTTGCAGAAATAACCAGGTTACCAAATACTTTATTGTATTCCAATGAAGCATCAAATCCTCTGTTTTCTACCTTACCAATATTCGCGTATGGTTTGGCATTACCAATACCTACTGTACTTGGCACTGTTTCGCGCTGCATAAAAATACCGTCACGTATTTCGTGGAAAACATCGGCCTGTAACATGAAATCATTGAACAGTCCCAGTTCCAAACCAATATTGGTTTTACGTCCGACTTCCCAGGTTGTCAATTCGTTACCATACTGATCAATTGAAACCCCATTTCGCCAGTTATTAAAGTTTTCGCCAAAGGTATATCCGTAATCCCCATTAGATAAATTAACCTGGGTCAGATATGGGAAACGGTCTCCCCCAATCTGATCATTACCAACCAAACCATGTGAAACGCGTAATTTTAACAAGCTGATCGTTTCCTTCAATCCTTCAAAATAGGCTTCATTAGAAATGATATAACCCACTGCATACGAAGGGAAGTATCCAAAACGCTTACCACTGATAAAATTCTCACTACCATTATATCCGAAGTTGAACTCACCAAAATAACGATTATCGAATGAGTAAGTAAAACGACCTGCTACACCCTGGTTGCGGTATGGCAATAGTAGATAGTAGTCTGTTGCACTACCATTAACATACTCATCATGATTGTACAATAACATTCCGGAAATATCATGCTTACCGAAAGTTCGTAAATAGTTTAAAGCAAATTGCATGTATGTTTTGCGATCGCCGGCACTTCCTGAAGAATGATCAAGGGAGTTTCTTCCTCCGCTTCCCACTTGTTTTAATGTGTAATCATAATCACCTGTTTCAGGATTATAGGCATAGGAATCTACCTCATAATAAAATGGATCAATCTTACGATCGATGCTTGTTGAACTCCAGTTTTTGAATGAAATCAATCCATTAGCTGACAAACCTTTTGCAATGAAATCCAATTTCTGATCAAAGTTAAAACTGGAAATTACTGTAGAAGAAAATCTTTCGCTATACCCCTTGACCATCTCCGCATAAGGATTGATATACCTACCGCTGAAGAACCCACCTGATTTGTTACCAAAATACAAATGATCTTCACCTTCTCCCGGAAACATTATTGGAAAAGCCACGGGATTGGAGTTCATAATATTTCCATATAGGGATGAGGCTGACTCTACAGGCCCGTTGTAATCCTCTAGGTTGGCCGATATCTTCAAATCAATTTTGGTGGTTCGTGTCAAATTGACCGTCAAGTTGTTTCGTAGATTATATCGCTTTACGTCAATATTACTGTTATACGGCATTGATTCGTCTGACTTGAGGATACCACTATCATGAAAAATTGAAGCTGACAAGAAATACTGTGCTTTCTTACCACCACCTGTAACATTCAGGTTTCCCCGCTGGCTTTGGGCCATGCTTTTAAACAAGGTATTGTACCAGTCTACATTTGGGAAAACATACTTATTCAGCCCCTGCGCTGTTCCATCAATTTTCTCCTGGCTAAACTTCATCGGATCAAGAGGCCGACGCATCCTGATGGCTTCGTTATACATATTCATGTAAGTTACACCGTCGGCAAATTCAGGAATCTGCGTTGGTTGGGAGAAGGAAGTCTCAGCCCTGATACTAATGCTTGCTTTCTCCACATCTTTACCCGTTTTCGTTGTTATCAGTATAACACCATTAGCACCTCGTACACCATAAATGGCAGTTGCCGTCGCATCTTTCAATATTGAGAAACTGGCAATATTTTCTGGTTCAATATCGTTAAAGTCACCACTGCTCACCTCAACACCATCCACCAATATGAGTGGGCTTTTGTTAGCACCAAAAGTTGAAATACCACGAATCCAAAAATCGGCACCATCGGCTCCCGGCTCTCCAGAGCGCTGCACTGAGATCACCCCAGCCAGTCTGCCAGCCAGTGTTGTAGATAATGAACTGGTAGGCATTTTTAAATCTTCGGGCTTCACCGTGTTAATCGATCCGATCACACTGGCCTTCTTTTGTTTACCAAAACCAACTACCATTACCTCTTCCAGCCCTTGTGAATCGTCCATCATGGTCATATTAATCTGAGCCTGTCCATTATAGGTCACCTCCTGCTGTTTCATTCCAATAAATGTAAAAATGATGGCTTCGGCATCCGCTGGCACTTCCAGCGTATATTCCCCGTTTACACCGGTAATTGTACCAATAGAGGTTCCCTTAATAATTACATTAACTCCGGGGATTGCCGCACCTCCAACATCGGTTACGCGCCCCCTGACTTCTTTTGTGTCCTGCTGGACAAATGCCTGTTCAACAAAACGCTTATGTGAGATGATGATTTTATCGTCGAGAATAATATAACCGACTTCCTGGTCTTTCAGGATATGATTAAGAACCTCTTCGATTTCCGCTTCTTTAAAATCCGCTGAAATTTTCACTGCTTCATTTAACTCATCGGTGCTATACATGATGGACAATTCTGAGGCGCTATTGAGCTGGTCCAGCACCTCAACAATGGAATTGTTTTTCGCTGAAATAGACACTGTACTTTTTTGCGAAAACAGATCTGACGCTGTTATTGTCAGCAAGTTAACACAAAGTAAAAAAGTCGTAATCTTCATAACTTTAAACAGTTTACCCCTACACCGCATGATATACCACGTGCGGTCAAATTGAATTTTTTTCATACTTTTGAAATGGTTATATTAAAATTTTAAGGATGCTCCACTGCAATGGAGCGTTATTTAAGATTTAACGG